>JBOGHY010000088.1:0-3199 GCA_050742375.1 Acidimicrobiales bacterium
CCGAGGCTCCGAGAGCCGCGCCTGCGCGCCGGGCCAGCTGCTCGCTCTGGGCCCTCGGGACGTACACGCCAGGATCGACGTGCAGGTCGTGACCACAAAAGCGAGCGCGCCCGGTGATCCAGGCGAGCGGTTCGCCCCGCTCCCGCCGCCGCGTCCACTCCTCGACCGTGGCGGCGTCCGGGGCTGCGCCCACAAGCTCGACGGCCTCCTCATCGGCGGCGACGCATCCCGCCGTCGCCAGGCGCTCCACGACTCGCGCAACTGCGGCATCTTGACCGGACACGGTACGGCCTCGCCGACTCGGGCTACCGGAACGGCTGGGCGTGGGCACCGTCACGACGGGAGCCTAAAGTCCGGAACGCCACCGGGCGCCTGGTGATCCAGGCGATCCAATCTGTCGGATCCGCCTCGGCTGACGAGATCGCGCCAGCGGCCACCGGCTCTAGCGCTTCACGTACAGGCCCGGCCAGCTGTCGACAAGGTTGCCGTTCTCGAAGATCACCTGTCCCCTAAGCACCGTGGCGGTTGGCCAACCCTTTGCTCTCATACCGGCAAATGGGGTGTGATCCTGAGCGCTGCGGCAGAGCTCGGGCGTCACGACCTGCTCCAGCTCGAGGTCGACGAGCGCCAGGTCGGCGTCACTTCCCACCGCGATGGTTCCCTTTCTCGGGTAGAGGTTGTACGCCCTTGCCGGTGCCGCCGCGGCCACCTCTGCCACCCGCCGTAGCGGGACCCCGCGCTTGTGGTACCCCTCGGAAAGAAGAACAGGGTAGAGCAGCGCTGTCCCTCCGAAGCCTGGTAAGGCGGGCCAGAGGTCGTCTCCCTTCTCGGCCTCCATGCAGCAGGCGTGGTCGCTCGCCACCCAATCCACCCGGCCGTCGATCAGCCCCTCCCAGAGCGCGTCGTTGTCACCTCGATCCCGGATCGGCGGGTTTACCTTGCCGCCGATGCCGCGTTCGGCAAGGCCGGCGACCGACAGGGCGAGGTGATGCACGGTCGTCTCGACTCTCAGGTCGAGCTCCGGATACCGCCGACGTACCGCGGTGGCGGAGTCCAGCGCCACGGCACCCGAGAGGTGCAGGAGGTTCGCCCTCACCCCGGTCGCGTCGACGAGCACGCCGGCCTCCTCGATGGCGAGACGCTCCGACAAAGGAGGTCTCGCGGCCGAGTACTCGGCCAGGCCGAAGAGCGCCGGATCGCGCTTTGCTCGTTCTATGAAGACCCTCAAGAGCTCTGGCTGCTCGCAATGAAGGCTCACCGAGATCCGGCCGGGTGAGTCCCGGTCCGCGAGCCGTACAGCCTCCATGATCTCGTAGAGGTGCCCGAGGTCATAGTCGTCCGCCATCGTGTAGCCACTGGCGTCCCGGCTGTCCGCCGCGAGATTGAAGCCCTTGTAGAACATGTAGTACTTGAAGCTCGAGACGCCCATCTCCTGCGCGAGGAACGGTATCTCGGAGACGTGCTCGGTCGTCATCGGCGCGAGGTGGAACCCGTAGTCGACCTTTGCGTGTCCGGCGACTTTGGACAGCACCTCGGGGAAGATCTCCGAGTAAGGCCCGCTCTTGTTGAGGTAATGCCTCCCTGTGCGGAAGTACGACAGGACGGTCGTGACGCCCCCGACGACCGACGACGTGGTCTCCGACTCCGCATCCTCGGTGAGGTCCCTGTAGATGCCGAGGTGAAAGTGGGCGTCGACACCCCCGGGAAGCACGACTCTGTTCGTGGCGTCGAGATGCTCCTCTGCGTCTGTCGGTGCGATGCGTTCGGCGATCGCCGCGATCCGACCGTCTCGTACTCCGATATCCACGCGCTGCTCACCCACGTAGGGCACTACGGCGCGCCCGCCGGTGATCGCCAGCTCGAAGCTCGCCATCTCAGCTTCTCCTCATCGTTCGCCCACCGCCGCGCCCGAGCCCCTTGCGCCGCGGGCGATGTCTAACAAGTCGGTGACGGTGCTGCGCTCGGGGAGGGACGCGACCGCCAGCTCGAGAGCGGTCACGTCGGCGGCTTCGAGACCACGTGCGGCGTTGTCGCGGAATTTGCGGGCCACGTCCCCGGCCGAGAGCGGCCGCTGCGGGCCCCCCCGATTCGACTCGACCTTCTCGACCAAGGTCTCGCCGGAAGTTGTCCGAGCCACGAGCACCGCAGGGAACTGCTCGGGGAAGATGGCGTTGCACCAGGGGTCCTCGACGACGACCACCTTCTCCATGATCGAACGCCGCTTGGGATCCCGAGCGAGCCCGTCTGAGAAGTCGTCCAGACCGAGGCCGAGGCCGTGGCCGCCGAGCAGCGCCGCGGCGACAGTGTAAGGGCCGCTGAATTGCGCCTCGTAGCCTGTCTCGGGGGCTCGCTTTCTCTCGATCGGCTCGCCGATGGTCCGAACGGTGGGCCCTGCGACGCCGAGGGAGAGGCTTTCGATTTCTTCTACACGAAGCCCCCGCCGTGCGAGTGCCAGGGCCGCGTCAATCCCGCCGTGGGTGAAGTGGTTGGCGGGGTAGGGCTTGAACTGGATATCGGACATCAACCATTGCTCTCCGAGCCCTTCAGTTATCGCGCCGGCGTCGAAGCGACCACCGAGGAGTGCCTGGAAGAGGCCGAAGCGTCCCTCGAGAGCGCTCGGCGGCCCGCTGAAGCCGAGCCGGGCGAGCTCGGCGGCAGAGACCGCCGAGTGGGCAGCCCAGCCGCAGTGAAGCCTTTTCACCGTCCCGCCAGCACGGTTCGCCTCGATGACTCCGCTCGCCATGCTGGCGGCAATCGCCATCGCGTCGGAGATCTTCTCGGGCCCCATCTCGAAAAGGCGTGCCACGGCGCCCGCTCCAGCGACCGCGCCGCATATTGAGGTGGCATGCTGCCCCCGGTCGAAGTAGGTGGAGTTGCGCGCCTTCGAGTCGTACCCGGCCATCCCGAGACGGACGCAGACCTCGAGTCCGGTGGCGATTGCCTCGAGGAGCTGTCGACCCGATGATCCGGACTGTTCGGCGGCTGCAAGGCACGCCGGCACGACCGTCGCGCTCGGGTGAAGCACCGAAGGCAGATGCGTGTCGTCGTAGTCGAGCGAATGAGCGAGCGTCCCATTCACAAGGGTCGCGAAGAGAGCCGGCACCCGCTTCGAGCACCCGACCGCCGAGCAGGTCTCGACACCTCCCTGCGCCTCGACGAAGCTCCTGACGGCCCGGCTGGTGTCGAGGCAGAGCGCGGC
>JBOGHY010000089.1:0-3981 GCA_050742375.1 Acidimicrobiales bacterium
GCCCTCGCCGGCGTGCAGGCCCGCGAGTCGGGCCTCGCCTCGGCGCTGCTCAACACCGGCCAGCAGATCGGCGGCGCCATCGGCCTCGCCGCCCTGTCCACGATCGCCGTCACGACGGCGTGGGTGAAGCTGCACGCTCTCGCGGCCGCGAACCACGGGCTTGTCAGCTCGCACCTCGTCGCGGTGGCGACGACGAAGGGTTACACGCACTCCTTCCTCATCGCAGCGGCGATCGCGCTCGGCTCGGTCGCCGTCGCCCTTTCGACGATCCGGATAGGCGGGACCCGCCCGTCATTCGGGGTGCCACGAGCGAGCCGGAGCGGCGAGGCGGCCGAGAAGCACGAGGTGCGACCGGTCGAGGCCTAGGCCGGCCCACGGACCAGGCCACGACGGTCGGGTGGATCCCACGGGCGCAGAGGGCTCACCAGGCCGAGAAGGGCCAGCCGAGAAGGGCCAGCCGAGAGGGGCTAATTGACCCGCGGGTAGTCTCCACCGATGGAACGGTTCCGGGCGGCGATCCTCGAAGATGCTCCCGGTGAGGAGCTGGCGGCCCTGGCCGTTCCCGAGACCTATAGAGCAGCGTTCGTCGTGAGGGACGAGGCCGAGATGTTCTCGGGGCTCTCCTCCGACCAGAAGGATCCGCGGGCCTCCATCCACGTCGACGAGGTCGCCGTCCCCGAGCTCGCCCCCGACGAGTGCTACCTCGCCGTGATGGCGAGCGCCATCAATTTCAACACCGTCTGGACCTCGATCTTCGAGCCACTGCCAACCTTCGCCTTCCTCGAGCGCTTTGGCCGGGAGAGCATCTGGGGCAAGCGCCACGACCTCGGCTACCACGTAGTCGGCTCGGATGCCTCCGGCGTCGTGATCCGGGCCGGCTCGGCCGTCAGAAACTGGCGCCCGGGCGACCGGGTGGTCGTGCACTGCAACTATGTCGACGACCAGGATCCCTCCGCTCACGACGACTCGATGCTCGCCTCCAACCAGCGCATCTGGGGGTTCGAGTCGAACTTCGGAGGTCTCGCCGAGCTCGCTTTGGTGAAGGCGAACCAGCTGATGGAAAAGCCTGAGCACCTCACCTGGGAGGAGGCCGCCTGCAACGCACTTTGCAACTCGACGGCCTACCGCATGCTCGTGTCGAGGAACGGCGCCCGCATGAAGCAGGGCGACGTTGTGCTCGTGTGGGGTGCCACGGGCGGCCTCGGCGGCTATGCCGTGCAGTACGTCCTGAACGGCGGCGGCATCCCCGTCGGGGTGGTCTCGAGCGCCACGAAGGTGAAGCTCCTCGAGGCGCTTGGCTGCGAGGCCGTCATCGACCGATCGGAGAAGGACTACCGCTTCTGGTCGGACGAGCACACCCAGGACGAGTCGGAGTGGCGCCGGCTCGGCAAGGACGTCCGCGCCGTCGTCGGCGAGGACCCCGACATCGTCTTCGAGCACCCGGGTCGCCAGACGATGGGAGCGTCGGTCTTCGTGGCCAAGCGGGGAGGCACGATCGTCACCTGCGCAGCCACCTCGGGTTACATGATCGAGTACGACAACCGGCACCTTTGGATGAAGCTCAAGTCGATCAGGTCGTCGCACTTCGCCAACTACCGTGAGGCCTACGAGGCCAACCGGCTCATCCGTCTCGGGCGCATCCAGCCGATCCTGTCCGCCGTCTACCCCCTCGAGGAGGTCGGTGAGGCCGCCGCCCAGCTGCACCACAACCTGCACGAGGGAAAGATCGGCGTCCTCTGCCTCGCTCCGGAAGAGGGCCTCGGCATCACCGACCCAGAGCTGCGGGCCAAGGTGGGCGAGGACCGCATCACCGCTTTCCGGCGGCTCGGCGCGTGAACGCGGCGTCCCCGGCAGGAGCGGGTCGAGAGCAGGCCCGGCCCCACGGGCCGGCAGCCGGCTTCGAGCTCACCGAGATCGACCACGTCGCCGTCGCGGTGCACGACCTCGAGGCGGCGATCGACTGGTACGCCGAGACCCTCGGCGCCCGGGTGGAGCACCGGGAGCGGATCGAGCGCGATGGCGTCGAGGAGGCGCTCGTGCGCGTCGCCGACAGCTATGTGCAGCTGCTCACGCCGACGCGGGACGACTCGCCGGTGGCCAAGTTCCTAGAGAGGCGGGGAGAGGGTGTCCACCACGTCGCCTACCGCGTGAGCGACTGCGCCGCCGCCCTGGCGTCGATGCGCCTCGCCGGGGCGACCCTCATCGACGATGCGCCCCGGCCCGGTTCCAGGGGCACGACGGTCGCCTTCGTCCACCCTCGTAGCGCTTTCGGCACCCTCGTCGAGCTGGTCGAGGAGTAGGCGCCGGCGGGGCCCCGCCAGTAGCCTGCGGCATATGCCCGAAGCCGACGGAGGCGGATCAACCCGCGGGATGGAGGCGCGGCTGGAGGGGCTTTCGGAGGAGAAGGCACAGGCGAGGCAGCCAGGCAGCCAGCGCTCGATCCAATCGCATCGGGCCAAGGGCAAGATGCTCGCCCGGGAGCGCATCGACTACCTGCTCGACGAGGGCTCCTTTCAGGAGATCGACCTTCTGGTGCGCCACCGCTCCCACGGCATGGGGCTGGAGCGGAGCCGGCCCTACACCGACGGCGTCATCACCGGCTACGGGACGATCGACGGGCGACGGGTGTGCGTGTATGCCCAGGACTTCACGGTCTTCGGTGGCGCGCTTGGCGAGGCGCACGCCGAGAAGATCCACAAGCTGATGGACCTCGCCCTTGACGTCGGCGTCCCAGTGGTCGGGCTCAACGACGGTGGCGGCGCCCGCATCCAGGAGGGAGTCGTCGCTCTCAACGGATACGGCGGGATCTTCTACCGCAACGTTGTCGCCTCGGGCGTGGTGCCGCAGATCTCGGTCGTCCTCGGGCCCTGCGCCGGCGGCGCCGTCTACTCGCCCGCCATGACCGACTTCATCTTCATGGTTCACGAGACGAGCCACATGTTCATCACCGGCCCGGACGTCGTGAAGACCGTGACAGGTGAGGACGTGACCCTCGAGCAGCTCGGGGGTGCCATGAGCCACGCCACACGTTCGGGCGTGGCGACCTTCGTGGCGGCCGACGAGAAGTCCTGCCTCGACGACGTCCGCTACCTCTTGTCCTACCTGCCGTCGAACAACCTCGAGCTGCCTCCGGCGTCCGAGCGGCCCGAGGACGCCGAGGCGCTCGTGCCCGAGCTGCGCGAGATCGTCCCGCCGAGCCCGAACAAGCCTTACGACATGCGGGCCATCATCGGTGCCGTCGTCGACGAGGGGGAGTACCTCGAGTACTTCCCTCATTGGGCGATGAGCATCACCTGCGGCTTCGCCAGGATCGGCGGCAGGGCGGTCGGCATCGTCGGCAACCAGCCCGCCGTCCTGGCGGGCGTCTTGGACATCGACTCCTCGGAGAAGGGTGCCCGCTTCGTGCGGACCTGCGACGCCTTCAATGTCCCTCTCGTCACTTTCGTCGACGTCCCCGGCTTCATGCCCGGCACGGATCAGGAGTACGGCGGGATCATTCGGCACGGAGCCAAGCTGCTCTACGCCTACTGCGAGTCGACGGTGCCGCGCATCCAGGTGATCACCCGCAAGGCCTACGGGGGCGCCTACGTCGTCATGGACTCGAAGTCGATCGGCGCCGACTTCGCCTTCGCCTGGCCCTCCGCCGAGCTCGCCGTCATGGGCCCCCAGGGAGCAGTCGAGATCGTCTACCGGCGCGAGCTCGCCGACTCACCCGACCCGGTGCTGCGCCGCGCCGAGCTTGTCGAGGAGTACACCGAGCGCTACGCCAATCCCTACGTGGCAGCAGAGCGCGGCTTCGTCGACGACGTGATAGATCCGGCCGAGACGCGCCGGGTGATCGTGCGCTCGCTCGGCCTCCTGGCATCGAAGCGCGAGGAGTTGCCGAGACGCAAGCACGGGAACATGCCGCTTTGAGAGGCGGCGCTCAGCCGCCGCCTGCGCCGGCCGCCGCGCCGGCCGCCGCGCCCGGCAGCTCCGGGG
>JBOGHY010000090.1:0-5494 GCA_050742375.1 Acidimicrobiales bacterium
ACCTGCTGGTCGTCGGTGCCGGTCCTGCCGGCCTCGAGTGCGCCCGGGTCGCCGCTGCATCGGGCATCGAGGTGACCGTTCTCGAGAGCCGCCCCGGGACCGGCGGGATGCTGCGGGCGGCGGCGGCGAAGGTGCCCGGGCGCGAGCGCTTGGGGGGGCTCGCCGACTGGCTCGAGCGGGAGTGCCGCCGGCTCGGCGTCGAGATCGTCACCGACCACGAGGCGGGTCTGGAGGAGCTGGACGCCTACGACGGCCCGATCGTGTGCGCAACCGGCTCACGCCCGGGCCGGCGCGGCTACCACGTCGCGATGTCGGCGAGCGTCGTGACGGCGGCCGAGGTGCTGGCCGCCGAGCCCTCGCCGGGCCGCGTCACCTTCCCCCGGGGGAACGCCCTGAGCCCGACCGTGGTCTTCGACCCGATCGGCGGGCCGATCGGTATCGGCGTCGCCGAGCTGCTCGCTGCTTCGGGGTGCGAGGTGACCCTGGTCACGCCCGACTTCGTCGTCGGCGAGCAGCTCGGGCGGAGCGGCGACCTCGCCCCGGCGAACGTCCGGCTGCAACGCCTCGGCGTCCGGCTCATACGGTCGGGCCTCGTCCGTGCCGTCGAGCCTGATCACGTATTGGTCGAAAGCCGCTGGAGCGGGGTTAGCCAGTCGGTGCCGGCCGTCCTTCTTGTCGACGCCGGGCACCGGATGGCGGACGACTCTCTTGCACGCTCGCTCGCAGCGCCACGCCCGGGCCGGGTCCAGGTGATCGGCGACGCCGTCGCCCCCCGCTCGGTGCTGGAGGCCGTCCTTGAGGGAAGACGGGCGGCCGCTGCCGTCGCGGCGACGAGGCCCCCGGCGCCGGCCCTCGCATGACCCCGACTCCTTGCCTCGCGTCGTGACCCGGTCCCTGCGCTACCCGCTCCTGTTCTCGCCTCTCCGGGTCGGACCGGTCACGCTCGAGAACCGCATCGTCTTCGCCGCCCATCTCACCAATTACGCCGAGGACGGCCTGCCCTCGGCGCAGCACGCCGCCTACTACGCCGCCAGGGCACGGGGCGGTGCCGGGCTCGTCGTAACCGAGGAGCACTCGACCCATGAGACCGACTGGCCCTACGAGAAGCTGATCCACGGCTTCCGACCCGAGGTACTGCCGGGGTACCGCATGATCACCGAGACGGTCCACCACTACGGCGCGCCGATCTTCGCCCAGATCAACCACAACGGCGGGCAGGCGAGCGGGATGTACTCGCGCCGGGCCGTCTGGGCGCCGTCGCCCGTCGCCGACCCGCTCTTCAAAGAGGTCCCCCACGCCGTCGACGAGGCCGAGATCGCCGAGATCGTCGAGGGCTACGCCACTGTCGCCGAGCATTGCAGACAGGGTGGTTTCGACGGGTTGGAGCTGCAGTGCTCCCACAGCTCGATCGTGCGTGGCTTCCTCTCCGCCGCCACGAACCTGCGCACCGATCGCTACGGCGGCGGCCTCGAGGGCAGGGCACGCCTGCTGCTCGAGCTCCTCGCGGCGGTGCGCGAGTCGGTTGGGCGATCGATGGCGGTCGGCGTGCGCCTCTGCGGCGACGAGCTGATCGACGGCGGAGTGACGATCGACGAGGCGGTGGCGGTCGCCCGCATGGTCGAGGAGCAGGGCTGCACCGACTACGTCAACACCTCGATCGGGGTCGCCACGGCGACGCTGTTCATGATCGAGGCCTCGATGCACGTGCCGCCCGGTTACGCCAGCTTCATCCCCTCGGCGATCCGCTCAGCGGTGTCGCTCCCAGTCGTCGGGGTGGGGCGTTTCAAGGATCCGCTTCAGGCCGAAAGGGCCCTCGAAGCCGGCCATTGCGACCTTGTCGGGGTGGTTCGCGGCCAGATCGCCGACGCCGACTTCGCCCGCAAGGCGCGAGCCGGAGCCGCCGAGTCGATCCGCCTGTGCCTGTCCTGCAACCAGGAGTGCGTCGGGCGGATGGGCCTCAACCGCTGGCTCGGCTGCATCGAGAACCCTCTCACGGGGCGAGAGTCGGAAGCGACGGGCTTCGGTGGCGTGGCCCGCCGAACCTCCGGAGGCGTCGTCTGCCACACCCCCACCGGGCCGGCCGTCATCGTAGTGGGCGCAGGGCCCGCCGGCCTGCAGGCGGCGATCTCAGCTCGGCAGCGAGGCTGCGACGTCACCGTCCTCGAGCGAGCGGCCGAGGCAGGGGGACTCCTCAGGCTGGCGGCTTCGGTGCCGGGCAGGGCCGAGCTCGGGGACCTCGTGCGCAACCAGCTCGGGGAGTGCCGTCGGCTCGGCGTCGCGGTTCGCTTTGGTACCGAGGCAACGGTCGAGCTCGTCCGCGCTGCCGGGGCAGACCTCGTAGTCGTTGCCACCGGCTCGAGGCCCCGGCGCCTGCCCTGGGCCGAGTCGGCCGCGGCCGAGGGGATCTCGGTCGCCGACGTCCGCTACGTGCTCGACGGGAGCGCTCGACCGTCGGGCCGCGTGCTCGTCGTGGACGAGACCGGCTTCCACGAAGCCACGAGCGTTGCGGAGCTGCTCGCAGGGCGCGGGCTCGAGGTCGAGATCTCGACCCCGGCCATGGTGGTCGGCCAGGACCTCGGGGTCACGCTCGACCTCGAGGGCTTCAACATGAGGGCAGCCCGCGCCGGCATCTTGCAGTCGCCCGACCGCGTCGTGATGGGCGCGAGCGGCGGAGCCCTCGAGGTCCTCCACCACCCCACGGGGGAGCTGGAGCGCCGAGAGGTCGACTGGGTCGTAATGGCGCTTCCTCCCGAGCCCGAGGACACGCTCTACCTCGCGCTGCGCTCGGTACCAGAGCTCACCCTTCGCCGGGCGGGCGACTGCCTGGCGCCGAGGCGCGCCCACGCCGCCGTCATCGACGGCGAGCGGGCAGGATCTGCGGCGTGATCGCCGTCCTGCCGGCACGCGCCGGCCTCGCCGTTGCCGGCAGCGCCGATGCTGCGGCGGCCGCAGCCGGACGTTGCATCGTCGTCGGGGACGGCGCGAAAGAGGCGGCTCAGGCACTGATTGCCGTGTCTGGGCCCGCCGCCCTGGCTGTCGCCGGCGTCGCGACCGTTACCGACGTGCGGGCGCTGGAGCTTGGCCCGTTCCGCCCGGGGCTCTGGGCAAAGGCGATCGCGCCGCACGTGCACCTCGAGACGGCGGTCGTGCTGCCCGCCTCGCCGGACGGGAGGGACCTCGCCCCGCGCCTCGCCGCCGAGCTGGCCATGCCGCTTCTCGCCGGCGCTACCTCGGTCGACGAAGAGGGCGCCGTCGTCGTGTGGCATCAGGGCGCCCAGTCCGTACGGTTCGACGCCGCGTCGCCCTTCGTGGCGACGCTGTTGCCCGCCTCGCCGGCGGCGCACCGCCCTCCCGCCGTCGAGAGCACGCCGAGCGCCCCGGAAGTCACCATCCTCCCGGGCGCCCTGGCCGGAGGCGGGCAGGCAGGAGAGGATGGGGCGGCCTCGGCGCTCGATGCCGTCGATGCCGAGCTCCTCGCTTTCGTCGAGGCCGATCCCACCTCGATGGATCTCGCCGAGTCGGGCCGGATAGTCGCGGGCGGCGCCGGGCTGGCGGGCGGCGCCGGGCTCTCAGGCGAGGCCGGGGCCGGCTTCCGCCTCCTCGAGACCGTGGCCGCCCGGCTCTCGGCGTCCGTCGGCGGGACCCGCGTCGTCACCGACGCCGGTCTCCTTGCCCACGAGCGTCAGATCGGCACGACGGGGGTTGCCGTCCACCCGCGTTGCTACGTCGCCTTTGGGATCTCGGGCGCCGCCCAGCATGTCGGCGGCGTCACCGCAGAGCACGTGATCTCCGTCAACCTCGACCCGAGCTGCCCGATGATGGCGATGGCGGACCTGGCCATCGTCGCCGATGCGCCGGCGGTGCTCGCCGAGCTCGCCGCCCGCCTGGCGGCGCCGAAGGACGAGCCCGGCTCATGACGGAAGCGCAGCTGCCGGCGGAGCGCACGCCCCCGTCGTTCGACGCCGTGGTCGTCGGCGCCGGGCCGGCGGGATCGGCCGCCGCCCTTGTCCTCGCGCGGGCGGGGGTCTCTGTCTGCCTCGTCGAGCGCGGGCCCTTCCCCGGGTCGAAGAACCTCTTCGGCGGGGTCGTCTACCCGAAGGTGCTCGACGAGCTCGTGCCCGGCTGGCGGGCCGAGGCGCCGATCGAGCGTCTCGTCACGCGGCGCGCCACCGTGATGCTCACAGGCACCCAGTCGCTCGCGGTGGACTTCCGCACCACGAGGTGGGGAAGCGAGCCTTACAACGGCATCACGGCGCTGCGCCCACGCTTTGACGCCTGGATGGCCGCCCGCGCCGTCGAGGCGGGAGCCGTCCTCGTCAACTCGACGACTGTCAGCGGGCTCGTGCGAGCCGGGCCCGGAGGAGGAGCCAGGTCCCGAGGAGGAGCCGGGGCGGAGGGTGGCCAGGTCGCCGGGGTGCGCACCGACCGGCCCGACGGCGACATCGCCGCCCGCGTCGTCATCGCCTGCGACGGCGCCAACACCTTCCTAGCCAGGGAGGCCGGCTGTGCCGGCAAGCCGGACCCCGCCCACTACAGCCTCGGGGTCAAAGAGGTGCTCGCCTTTGCCCCCGAAGAGATCGAGCGCCGCTTCGGCCTGGCGCCGGGCGAGGGTGCCGACTTCGAGGTCGTCGGAGGCACGGGAGGCGTCGCCGGCGGGGGCTTTCTCTACACCAATCACGACAGCGTCTCCGTCGGGCTCGTGCTGAGCCTGCCGGCCCTCAGCTCCTCCGGCCGGCGCCCGGAGGAGCTGCTTGCCTCCTTCAAGGAGCATCCCGCCATCGCCCCGCTCGTGGCGGGCGGGGATCTCGTCGAGTACGGCGCCCACCTCATCCCCGAGGCGGGCCTGGAGATGATCCCGAAGCTCGCCGCGGGTGGCTTTCTCGTGGCCGGAGACGCCGCCGGGATGTGCCTGGCGGCGGGGATCTTCCTCGAAGGGGTGAACTTCGCCCTCGCCTCGGGGGCGGCTGCCGGCGCGTGCGCCGCCGCCGCCATTGGAGCCGGCGACCTCTCCGAGCGTTGGCTCGTACGCGACTACTCCCGGCGCCTCGAGGCGGGCTTCGTGCTCGCCGACCATCGAAAGCTCCGCCGGATGCCGCACCTCGTCCTCTCCGAGCGGATGCAGCTTGCCTATCCCGAGATCGCCTGCAACGTCGCCGAGCAGCTGTTCACCGTCACTAACCCTGCCCCGAAGAGTGGTCTCGTCGGCCTGACCCGCAAGGAGCTCGAACGCTCGGGAGTGAAGCTTCGCCATGCCGTGCGCGACGCCCTGACGGCTCTCCGGAGCCTCGGATGACCGGCGCCGAGCCGGTGCTCCGAGAGGTCTCCTTCGAGGATCGCATGGCGACGACCGAGTTCCGCGTCGCTCCTGAGGCCCACATCGTGGTCGACGGCGACGGCTGCCGGGGCTGCACGACGAAGGCATGCGTGACGGCCTGCCCGGCGGCGCTGTTCGTGCCGAGGGCCGACGGGAGCATCCTCTTCAACTACGAGCAGT
>JBOGHY010000091.1:0-25930 GCA_050742375.1 Acidimicrobiales bacterium
GGGTTACAACGCTCAGGCGGTCGCGAACGAAGAGCAGGTGATCGTCGGTGCCGAGGTGACCGACGAGGCCGAGGACGCCGAGTTCGGCGACGCCAGAGGCGACGAGCCGCCGGCGGTGCTGCGCGGACGGGAAGACCGAAAGCGCCGCTTCAAGCAGGCGAAGGAGCTGCTCGACAAAGAACTCGAAGAGGAGCGGGCTGCGCACCAGGCACACCTCAACGAGCGCCAGGCAGAAGAGGAGCGACGCGGCAAGAAGCTGCGCGGCCGAAAGCCCAAGGCACCCCAAGAGAAGGCTGGCGCCAAGGAGAAGAAGATCAACACCACCGACCCCGAGTCCAAGGTGATGTCCACCGCCAAGGGCTTCCTCCAGGGTTACAACGCTCAGGCGGTCGCGAACGAAGAGCAGGTGATCGTCGGTGCCGAGGTGACCGACGAGCAGAACGACATGGGTCAGCTCCATCCGATGATCGACGCGACCCATGCGTCCCTCGACGAAGCAGGGATCGGAGATCGACCGGGGAAGCTCTTGGCCGACGCCGGCTACTGCTCCGAGGAGAACCTGGCCGCCATGGACGACGACGATCCCGACACCTACGTCGTCACGCGCAACATGAAGAAGAACCAGATCCCGCGCACCGGCCGGCGCGGGCCACTCAAGAAGGATGCGACGCTCGTCGACCAGATGGATCGCAAGGTCTCGAACAAGTCCGGTCGCGCCCTCTACCGCAAGCGCCAATACCTCATCGAGCCGGTCTTCGGGCAGATCAAGGACGCACGCCACACCCGCGCCTTCATGCGAAGAGGGAAGGCAGCCGCGAACTCCGAGTGGAAGCTCATCTGCGGGACCCACAACCTCTTGAAGCTCTACCGGCGCGCCCTCGTTGATGCCGCGGCAGCTCCCTACAGCCGGATGGCTCCCGCGCCTGGCTGCTGATCGGGCCGTGCTGGCGCCTTGCCAGGTGGCGCAGCTCCCAGTCAGCAGCGCGATCGGGTGTGCCATCCGGAGCGCTGCCGATATCCGGTCTCGTCACGGCCTCCGCTTGTCGTTCACGCAACAGGCTCAGCTGGTCGTTTTCGCTGGAATGCCTAGCTGGCTCTGGTAGGTGTCGCATCCGTGAGCAGCCGATCGACCGTGAGATCGGTGGATGACCAGCTATAGGCTCTACCCCCCAGACGACAAGTTACCTAAGGAGGTACCTGTATCATGTCAGATATGAGACCTGCCAATGCGCCGCGTTGGCATATTTCTGTCATCAACGGTCCTAACATGTCAAACCTAGGCCATAGAGACAAGGAGATCTATGGCAGCATTGCTTCGCTAAGTTCCTTAGAGGAGCAAGTATCGTGGTTCGCCGAACTCCTGGGTGTTGTCGTGAATCAATATGCTTCCAACCAAGAGGGCGATATCCTTGAGTTCATTCATAGACAGGCTGCCGAAAGTGACGCCTTTCTCATTAACCCGGCTGGCCTTACTACCTACGGGGAAGCTACGCGCCATGCCTTGGCCGACACAAGCCGACCCTACGTCGAAGTACACTTTGCAAACATCGACCGGTATCTCGCGAGCATAGCTCCGCAAGGGTTGGCACTTCGGTCTCGCTTTACTCACTCAGCAACCGGCCTAGTGATGGGTTTGCGACAGTATGGGTACTTTGGTGCGCTACTCGCTCTAACGCTTGCACTGGACGATGCGGACTTTCTCGGCAGGGCCCGTGCGAGCCACCCCAGGTGATCCCACTTGAGAACGTGTTTGAGAGGCTGCTTTCTCGGGTCTTCCGGTGAGCATCCCCCCGCTGACCGGACTCCTCATGTAGGAGGTATCCATGCCAGCAGTGACCGAAGAGAGCCGTCCGCCTGTGAGCGGCCGCCGGCGCGGAAGGTACCCGCGAGAGTTCCGGCGTGACGTCGCGGCGCTCGTCATCGACCAGAACCGGACGATCGCGGACGTCGCTAAGGAGCTCGACGTCGTCGAGCAGACCGTCGGCAACTGGGTGCGCCAAGAGCGCATCGACCGGGGCGAGCGCGACGGCACCACGACCGAGGTGCGCGAGGAGAACGCATGGCTCCGCCGGGAGGTGAAGCGCCTCACGACAGAGCGCGACCTGCTCAAACGATCGGTGGCCTTCTGGGTGAAAGAGCTGGATCGGTGAGCCGCTACCGCCATGTCTCTGCCATGAAGGCGGAAGGGTTCCCCATCGAAGCGGCCTGTCGAGCCGCCGAGGTCTCGACCCCGGCCTACTACGAGTGGAAGGCGAAGGAGGCCGCCGGGCCGAGCGACAAGGAACTCGAGGACGCCTGCGTGGTGGCCGAGATGCGTGCCATCTACGAGGAGCTCGACGAGAGCTACGGGAGCCCTCGGATGACCAAAGAGCTCCGCCGACGCGGCTTCTGCGTCAACCACAAGCGAAGCGAGCGCCTCATGGCCGAGAAGGCCATCGTCGCCGTCACGCCCCGCCGCAGCATCCGCACGACGATCCGCTGCGAGCTCGCCCCGCCTCTTCCTCACCTTGTGAAGGGCGACTTCTCGATCGGCGAGCCGAACAAGCGGTACTGCGGCGACATCACCTATGTCCCGACCGGTGAGGGCTGGCTCTTCCTCGCCACGGTGCTCGACCTCGGCTCGAGGCGCCTGGCGGGCTGGGCGATGGCAGGTCACATGCGCACCGAGCTTGTGAAAGAAGCTCTCCTTCGTGCCCTCGAGCTGCGAGGCAGCCTCGCCGGCGCGCTGTTCCATTCGGACAATGAGAATGAACTGCGCCGACTCCTGAGCATCCGCACTTCAGAGCGACGGAGGCACAAGGCTCGTCGGTGCTGGAAAGCTCTCGGGCTTCCTGACCCGCATCTCCGACTGACACGTTGTCTTTCCTCGGAAAGGCCTTTCCATCTGAGTGCAGTTGCGTAGGCCGTCATCCCTGCCTATCGGCGTCCCGCCAGGGGCGATCGGGGGCTGGCCGTGCCAGGCTGTCGCAGTGCACCTGCTTATCGGGAGGTGGAACCGGCATCTGCCGCCGGTGGCTGCCCGGCTCGGCGACAAAGGAACGGTAGGTCCGGGGGCCGCTCTGCACGGCCTGCTCGAGCAACCGGTAGAAGAGCATGCCCCGGGCCCGTGAGGATCTCCGATTGAAACGGAAGCAGAACTCGTCGAGATAGGGCTGGAGCAACGCGGGTTTCACCGCTCCTTGGTGGGTGGCCTCCAGCCACCGCTTTGCGAGGGAGGCGACCCGGTGCACGCCGGGGAGTAGTTCGTGCGCCTGGTGGCCGGAACCGGAGATCGGCGTCGGGCGATGTACGTAGTCGGTCCCACAGGCAGGTGGGTAGCTCGGGAAGCCGTCGGTGAGCACCACCGAGCCCGGTTCGACGTGCGCGAGGAGGAACGCCCGCAACGTGGGCGCGCTCGCGTCGTCGATAACCTGCATCCGACAGCGTCCGAAACCCTTGTCTGGCCGCTCGACAGCGACCTCCACCAGGATCTTTCCGAGCGCGCCACGACCTGCGACACCAGGCTCTGGACCACCGAGGAACGTCTCGTCAGCCTCGACGGTGCCCGACAGTCGATCCCGGCCGGGACGAACCATCGCGCTGCGGTAGCGATGCAGCATCGCCCAGGCGGTCTGGGTGGAACCAATCTCGAGCACACGCTTCAGGCCGAGCGCGGAGACACCCTGCTTGTCGCTCGTCATCTGCCAGGCCGCGGCGAACCAGACCGTGAGCGGGGTCCTCGTCCGATGGAAGATGGTCCCCGCCGTCGCCGAGACGCGCCGGGCACATCCGCCGCACGACCAACGGCCGTCACCGAGACGCCAGCCGATCACCTCATCACAGTGGGGGCACGTGAAGCCATCGGGCCACCTCAACCAGTCCAGGTAGTCGAAGCACGCCTCGTCGTCGGGGAACCAGGCCAGCACGTCGCCATAGGACCTCGGGTAGTGTCTCCCGGCGACCGGAGAAGGGCGTTTCACCAGCTCATCCTACTGCACTCAGATGGAAAGGCCGTAAGACCCAAAATCAGACGCGCCCCTGGACCACGTAACGAGAGCGCAGAGCAAACTCCTTCGACCACGAGCCTGAGCGCCTGGATCACCGTGCCGCTCGCGCGGTCAGGGTGCTACTGGAGCCCGAATGGTTGCCGCCAGGCTCTGCCTCAGCCTACGAGGGACTCGATCTGCTTGACGAGCTTGTCCTCGATCTCTACGTTCCACGCGGTCTCGGCGACGTCGATCACCAGGAAGAGGTCGGAGATCAGCAACGTCTCCACCGCGGCTATCCCGAGGTGTTCCAACCATTTGCCGATACCTACGCGCACGGTAAAGTCGTTCGGGTCGCCTGAGATCTGGATCGTCAGAGCCCGATCGGCATCGACGACGCCTCGAAGGAAGCCACCCTTTTTGGCCTGTACCACCGCTCCCTCACTGCTCGGAGCCGATGTCTGCACCGAGAACCCGTCAGACTTCAAGTAGTCCTCGATTTTTTGCGACAGAGCGGTCAGGTCGGTGTTCTTGCCCTGGAAATGCAGCGACTTGTCGCCCAATGTCATGGTGCCTCCTTCGATGGCCAAGCGGAGCCGACGGCGAGGATCCCCCACTGTCTTCACTATATGACCGCGTACGAGCGACCTTGTCAATTCGTCGTTGCCCGCGAGACTTCTCCATGGCGCAGGAAAGGTCTTCGCGTGGCCAGTTCGAGGTCCCGCGGATAGCCAGGAGAAAGTCTCCGCCGGTGGCCATGTAGAAGTCCTTGGGCGTTGTGCGCCGCCATGAAACGGCGAGGAAGAAGATGGACGGGATCGCCGGGAGGTTTGTCCTCCCAGAGCCGTGAAGCCCACGAGATCGCAGAAAAGCACCGAGACGTGGCGGAGCTCGGCCGGAAGCGACGCCGGCACGGCGGGAGACGGGACGACGGGAGACGGGACGACGGGGCAGCAGCGAGGGCGACGGAGGGCACGGCCGCCCGAAGTCGATGCACAAGCGGCTCTCGGCGACGAGCTCGGGCCAACAGGATCGAACAGGGCCGAAAGCCGCGCCCCGCGGTCCTTGCAGAACCGCCCCCAGTGAACCGCCCGCAGTCAGGCGCCCGCATGCGCATCCCGGACAGCGGACCGTTGACTCCTCCCGAGCGAAAAAGGCGAAAGCCCCTCAGGTGGTGTTGACGATCAGCACGGCGCAGTGGGCCTTGTGTGCCACCGCATTGGGGACGCTGCCGAGGATGCGCTTCGCACCTCGCATCCCTTTGTTGCCGACGACGATGAGGTCGACCTTGTGCCGGGTGGCGAGCGCCAGGATCTCGTCGGTGGCGTCCCCGGACTTGGCGAGCGCCACCGCCTCGACGCCCTTGCTCCGGGCCTTCGATGCCGCCGCCTCGGTCTGGGAGACCGCCACGCTGCCCCAGTCGACGCCTTCGGGGTAGGCCCCTCTCATCTCGGGCACCCTGAGGGTGGTTCCGCTCCCGCTCCGGTAGACCTTGGCGACGTGCAGCTTGGCCCCGAGCTTTGCCGCGAGCTCGGTCGCGACCTCGACGGCTCTCGTGGCACTCTCGGACCCGTCTGTCGCCACCAGCACCGATTTGTACATGTCGTGCTCCTAGTCCCTGTTTGTGCGGACTGTAGCTGTCTGAATAGCTTCCGGTCATGAAGTCGGCGGCGCCGTGCGGGACCTGGGCTTCAGCGGTCAGCGCTGAGCTCCTGGCGGCGGGATCGATCGGCATCTCTCACCCGCTTCTTGTCGCCGCTGGGGACGTCTATTGGACGGAGCGGCGCCCCGGAGAGTCCGGCCGGACGGCCATCATGCGGCTCGCGCCGACAGAACGAGGCGAGGACGCCCCTGTCGCGATGGCCGAGGAGCTGCTTGAAGGGCCCTGGTCGGCCCGGTCGACTGTGCACGAGTACGGCGGGCTCTCCTATGCCGTCCACGACTCGACTCTGTACTTCGTGAACGCCGACGACCAGCGCCTCTACATAGTCGGCTCACCGGGCGAGGTACCGGTGCCGCTCACGGCCGAGCCGCCCGAGGCCCGCGCGATTCGCTTCGCCGCCCCTGTCGTCTCACCGGACGGCCGGCGCCTCTACGCCGTGCGCGAGCGCCATCTCCCGCCGGGAGATCCGGCCCACGTGGCGAACGACATCGTGACCCTCTCGGCCCTGGCCCCACCGGCCGGCGTGTCGTTCCCCGAGGGGCTCCAGGAGCCCGTGGTCGTAGCCGACGGGCACGACTTCGTCGGCGGGCCCGTGATATCGCCCGACGGAAGGCGGCTCGCCTTTTGCGTCTGGGACCACCCCAACATGCCGTGGGACGGCACGACGCTCTGCGAGGCCGAGCTCGCCGAAGACGGCACACCGGTATCGGTCCGCCACCTGGCAGGCGGTCCGGAGGAGTCCATCTCCCAGCCCCGCTACGGACCGGACGGACGCCTCTATTTCATCTCGGACAGGTCCGGTTGGTACAACCTGTATAGAGCCGACAGCGGCGGCGCCACTGCCCTTTGCGAGCTGCCCGCCGAATTCGCCTATCCGGACTGGACCTTCGGCTTGTCCAACTATGACGTCCTCGCCGACGGGTCGATCGTGGCGGCATGCTCGGCGGCCGGGCGCGATCACCTCGGGATCCTCCATCCTGACGACGCCATCGCCTCGGGCGGGCGCGCCCTCGAGGAGATCGAGACCGATTTCGTCTCCATCTCGTTCCTGAAAGCTCGTGAAGGCTCTGGCGCCTTTGGCGGTCGGGCGGTTGTCGCTCTTGTCGGCACGGCCACGACTCCGCCCGAGCTCGTCGAGATCTCGCTTCTCGACGGCGATCGAGGTGTCGTCCGCGTGCTGAGGAGCGGCGGCAGCACGGGTCTCGAGGAATCGGACATCTCGATCGGGCGGCCGATCGAGATCCCCACCGATGGCGACGCGCTGGCTCACGGTATCTACTTCCCGCCCACGAGCGGAGCCTTCGAGCCGTTGCCCGGCGAGCTGCCGCCGCTCGTGGTGATGAGCCACGGTGGGCCGACCGGCGCCGCGTCGGCGCGCTTCGACCTAGAGACGCAGTTCTTCACGACCCGCGGCTTTGCGGTCGTGTCGGTCAACTACCGCGGCAGCTCCGGTTACGGCCGCGCCTACCGACGCCAGCTCGATGGTCGCTGGGGCATCGCCGACGTACAGGACTGCATCAACGCCGCTCTTCAACTCGCCGGCGAGGGGCTCGCCGATCGGGAGCGCCTCGTCATCCGCGGCGGGAGCGCCGGAGGTTACTGCGTCCTTCGCGCCGTCACCCTCTCGGACGTCTTCGCCGTCGGGTCGAGCCATTACGGCATCGCCGATCTCTCCGTCTTCACGGGGGACACGCACAAGTTCGAGTCGCGCTACACCGATCGCCTCATCGCCCCGCTGCCAGAGGGGGCCGAGGAGTACCGCCGGCGTTCGCCCGTCTCCCACCTCGACCGGCTCGCCACGCCGACGATCCTGTTCCAGGGCCTCGAGGACAAGGTCGTGCCGCCCTCCCAGTCCGAGCTCATGGCCGATGCTCTCAAAGAGAGGGGCATCCCCTTCCGGCACATGACCTTCGAGGGCGAGGGGCATGGCTTTCGCCGCGCCGAGACGATCGTCGAGGTCGCCGAGGCTGAGCTTGCGTTCCTCGGCGAGGTACTCGGCTTCACGCCCGCCTGAGGGGGCCGCAGGTCTTGTTGACAGTCCGAAATGTGGGACTAGTGTCGTGCCCGTGGTCATGCCCCACCCTGCGGAGGACTCCCGCGCCATCGCCGACGCGAAGGGCCCGATCGTCCATGCCATCTACCGCATCTCGCGGATGAACCGGACGGTCATCGCCGGCCTGCTTCGCTCCTCGGGGGTCTTTCCCGGCCAGGAGCTCCTCTTGATGCAGCTGTTCGAGCGCGACGGACGCTCCCAGACCGACCTCGTTCGGGCTCTCGGCCTCGACCCGTCGACCGTCACAAAGATGCTCCAGCGAATGGAGCGTGCCGGCTGGGTGAGGCGCAGACAGGCGGATCACGACCGCCGCGTCGTGCTCATCACCTTGACCGACGAGGGGCGCCTGCTCCGCGACAAGGTGGAGGCCGCCTGGCAGGCAGTCGAGCGGCTCACCACCGAATGTCTCTCCGATCGCCAGCTCGAGCCGTTACGGGCGCTCCTCTCATGCATCGAGGAGCACGTCGCAGAGAACACGGCGTGCGCAATGGCCCCGGGCCCGGCACGCCTCGCCGCCGTCGGAGGCCTCTCCTTCACCGATTGACCGGGTCGCGCTGGCCATCTGTCCGCAGCAGTCCACCGGAGGGGTTACGGTCGAGTCCGTGGTGCAGACCGAGCAGTGGGTGCGCCTGCTTGCCGAGGACTTCGGCACGGCGGCGCCGAGCGAGGATGAGACGGGACGCCTCCTCGGCCTCGCCGGCGTGGCCGCACACGCCTCCGAGCGCACGGCGGCACCCATCTCGTGCTGGCTCGCCGCCCGCGCCGGGATCTCTCCCGCCGAGGCGCTGAGGCGCTCCGAAGCACTCGCCGCCCGGCTCGCCGTCGAGGGCGGGACCCCCGGCGACCCCTCCGGGGCGGCGCGCTGAGCTGAGCGGACCGACCGGGGTGCCAAGGCGGCCCTGCGGGCTCCTTCTCACCGGCGGCGCGAGCCGTCGTATGGGTACCGACAAGGCCTTGCTCTCGATCGGCTCGGAGCATCACACGCTTGCCGAGCGCACGGGCGAGCTCCTTTCCGCCGCCGTCGCCCCATTCCCAGCCCTCGAGGTCGGACCGGGCCGCTCGCACCTTGGCGTCGTGGAGGAGGCCCAGCCGGGGGGCGGCCCCCTTGTGGCGGTGCTCGCCGGGCGCAGGGCGCTCGAGAGCTTCGGCCACGCCGGCAGCGTCCT
Source organism: Acidimicrobiales bacterium (assembly GCA_050742375.1). Classification (GTDB taxonomy): domain Bacteria; phylum Actinomycetota; class Acidimicrobiia; order Acidimicrobiales; family Bog-793; genus JAKATT01. The sequence continues at coordinate 8,848 of JBOGHY010000091.1, forward strand.
CGTGCTCGCCACCGACCTGCCCCTCCTCACGGCCGAGCTGCTCGAGTGGCTCACCTCCCGACCCGGCACCGCCTCGGTCGTCCCCGTCGTCGGTGGCTACGAGCAACCCCTCTGCGCGAGGTGGTCTCCGGCAGCCTTCGAACGGGCGGCGGGGCTGGCGGCGGCAGGCGAGCGGTCGCTCCGCCTCGTGTTCGAGCCGGGGGCGTGGCGTGCCGGCCCCGCCGACTGGGAGGCGGTGGCTTCGGAGTCGACCTTCGTCGACGCCGACCGGCCCGAGGATCTGGACGCTCTTCGTGCTCAGAGCCCGTAGAAGCGCTCCTCGGTGACCCGTCTGGCCCGCCTCGTGACCCGGCGGTATTCCTCGCGCAGCTCGCTCGGCGTCGTCGAGAGCGCCCGCGCCAGGCGCGAGAGCTGAGACGGCTGCTGGGGGAGGGAGTCGGAGCCGAGCTTCGTCACGATCCCGCCGGCACCGGCCACGTGGTTGCCGACTAGGTGCCACCGGTTCCTTGTGAGCGACAGGAACCGGTGGGCTTCCGCCAGCGCCGCCCTGGACTGCTCGTCGAGGTGCCCACCGGCGCGCAGTGCCGAGATCGCCTCGAGGGTCCCGGCTTGGCGGATCCCGTTCAGCAGCTGCAGGAGCTGGGTCGTCCACTCCACGTCGGAGAGAGAGCCGCGCCCGAGCTTCAAATGGAATTGGGGATCCTCGCCCGCCGGCACCCGCTCGCGCTCGACGCGCGCCTTCATCCGGCGGAGATCGCGGATCTCCTTCTCGCCAAAAGGCTGCTCCCAGACGGCGGAGTCGCAGAGCTTCACGTAGGCATCGATCACGGGGGGATCGCCTGCCACCGGCCGCAGACGCAACAGGGCCTGGCGCTCCCAGGTCTCCAGGCGGGCGGAGTGGTACTCGGCATGGGCGTCGAGGCTCCGGGCGAGCAGGCCCTGGCGGCCTTCGGGGCGCAGGGAGGAGTCCACGGTGAGGATGCGCTCGGCTGGCGTTTCTCCGTTCAGGAACCTAAGGAGCGAGAGCGCAGCCGTCTCGGCGGCGGCGGCGTCGCCCGGACCGCGCCCGTCGTAGACGACGAGGACGTCGAGATCGCTCCCAAATGACAGCTCCCGGCCGCCGAGGCGCCCGAGGGCGAACAGCGCCATCGGCACCGGGCAGGCGGCGTGCAGGAGGGCGGCACCGAGGGCGGCATCACCGAGGGCGGCGAGCGAGCGGGATGTCTTTTCGAGAGAGCCGATCCCGAGCACGTCGGCGGCGGCGATGCGAAGCGTCTCGGACTCGACGAGCTGGCGCAGCGCCCCGCGTGCCCGCGAGGTGGGCTGGTCTACAGCCTCCATCGCTCGCTCGAGCAGGTTCTCGGGCGCCGGCGGGACGAGGTCGGCATCCTCTCCCAGGCGCAGCGCCGTCTCGGAGCGCCGTCCGACGAGCTCGGCCACCTGGCGACCGGTGCCGAGCAGCCGGCAGAGCCGGCGGGCGAGCTCGGGGGAGTCGCGGAAGCCGGACACGAGGACGTCACGGCGGTGCGGTGCCGAGGCGAGGGTGCGCAGCGCCAAGAGCCCCCCGTCTGGGTCGGGCGCCTCGGACAGAAATGACAGCAGCACGGGCAGCATCTGCTGCATGAGGCGCGACGACCTCGTGAGCCCGCCCGTGAGCTCTCTGAGCGCCGTGCGGGTGTGCCCGGCCCGGGAGAAGCCGAAGGCCGAGAGCCGCTCTTCGGCGGCGGCGGCCGGCAGGGCGCCACCGCCAGGGTGCGACCTGTTGCGGTCGGCCCCGAAGGCCTCGAGCAGAGGCCGGAAGAAGAGCCGCTCGTGGATCGCCCGGGCGGTGCTCTGGTAGTGGACCAGCACCTCGTCGAATCCCTCGGTGCCGGGGCCGAGCCCGAGGGATGCGGCGAGAGCCCGGCGGCTCGCCGGATCCGCCGGGATCGTGTGCACCTGGGCCTCCTCTACGAGCTGGAGGCGATGCTCGACGGTGCGGAAGAAGCGGTAGGCGAGCCCGAGGGCTGCGGCGTCGCCCCCGTCGACATAGCCGGCCGCCGCCAGTTCCGAGAGCGCCGGGATGGTGGCGGGCAGGCGGATACCCGGGTCGGCAGCGCCGTGAACGAGCTGGAGGAGCTGGACGGAGAACTCGATGTCGCGTATGCCACCCTGGCCGCGCTTGATCTCGCGCACCGACAGGCCGCGCTCGGAGACGAGCCTCTCGGTGCGGGCCTTCAGCGAGCGCAGCTCGGCGAGGTCGTCGGCATCGAGGCGGCGCTGCCAGAGCGCCTCGGAGGCCGCCTCCTCGAAGGCCGCCCCGATGGCGGGATTGCCGCCGGCCGCCCGCGCCTTCAAGAGCGCCTGGAACTCCCACGGGCGTGCCCAGCGCTGCCAGTAGGAGCGGTAGGAGTCGAGCGATCGCACGAGTACCCCGTTGCGGCCTTCGGGCCGGAGGTCGGTGTCGACCCGGAAGGCACCCGAGGCGACCTGCACGAGGCGGCGCCCGATACCGGTGTCGTCGGTGCCGACGAGCACTATGTCGACGTCGCTCGAGTAGTTCAGCTCCCGCGCCCCGTGCTTGCCCATGGCGACGACGGCGAGGGGCAGCTCCGGGCCGGAGCCACCGGCGGGCCTGCCATCGACGGTGGCGATGTCGCAGGCCGAAGCGAGGACGTCGTCGGCCATGTCGGAAAGAGCCGCTCCGACCTCCTCCAGGCCGTCCAGCCCGGCCAGGTCGCGGGTGGCGATGGCAAGAAGCCGGAGGTGCTTTCGGCGGGAGAGGTCGCCGGGCGAGACGGCGGCCCGGAGGTCGCACGAGGCGCTTTGGCGCCCGGCAAGGGCGAGACCGACGGTGTCGAGCGCCTCGGGATCGGTGACGAGGAGACGGGAGAGAGAGCGGCTTGCCTCGACGACGTGTGCCGTCGCGGCGGCGAGCGTCTCGTCGGCCTCGAGTCGTTCGAGGGAGCCGGGGATCGCTCCGAGACGCTCGAAGGCGATGCGCACCTGGCCGGCGGCAGCCGACCCCTCGGCGATGGCCTCGAGCAGCACGGGCAGCGCCATGGCGGAGATCTTCTCCTACGCGGCTCGAGTCGCCGGCCCACGGGAGCTTTACGGCCATGGGTACTCTCTCGGCATGCCGCGGGTTCGCATCGCCCTCTGCCAGCTGGATCCGGTTGTAGGCGACCTCGAGGGCAACGCCGAGAAGGTGATCGGCGCACTTGCGGGCGCCGGCGCCGAGGGCGCCGACCTCGCCCTGTTCCCCGAGCTCGTCCTCACCGGCTACCCGCCCGAGGACCTGCTTGTGAAGCCCGAATTCGTCGAGGGGAACCTGCGTAGCCTCGACCGGGTCGTCGCGGCCACCAAGGACTGCGCAGCCGTCGTCGGCTACGTCGACGCCGAGGGCGATCTGTACAACGCCGCCGCCGTGGCCGCCGGCGGAAAGCTCTATGGGACGTGGCGAAAGCAGCTCCTTCCCAACTACGGCGTCTTTGACGAGCAGCGCTGGTTCCGCCAAGGCACCGAGCCCGATCGGCTCTACGTGATCGGGGGGGTACGCGTCGGCGTCGCCGTCTGCGAGGACGCCTGGGCGCCGACGGGGGCCCTCTCGCGTCTCGGGGCTGGGGGCGCCGAGCTCGTCGTGGTGTTGAACGCCTCGCCCTACCGCCAGGGGATCCTGGCAGAGCGGCGCCAGATGCTGGCGACGAGGGCGACGGACGCGTCGGTCGTCGTCGCCTACGTGAACCTCGTGGGCGGCCAGGACGAGCTCGTCTTCGACGGGGGCTCCATGGTCTTCGACCACGACGGCAAGCTCGTGTGCTCGGCGCCGCAGTTCGAAGAGTGCGTGCTCGTCGCCGACATCGACCTCCGGTCCCCGTACCGCAAGCGCCTCCTCGACCCGCGTGGACAGCTCGTCGCCGAGCCGCTCGTGGCGACGCCGGTATCTGAGGCCGCCCCGGTCCGGCCGCCGAGGCGCCCGGTGCGCTCTGTCGAGCTCGGCGAGGCAGAGGAGGTCTACAAGGCGCTCGTGCTCGCCACCCGCGACTACATCGACAAGAACGGCTTTGCCGAGGCGCTGGTGGCGCTCTCGGGCGGCATCGACTCGTCTCTCGTGGCGACGATCGCCGCCGACGCCGTCGGCCCCGGCCGGGTGCACGGGGTGCTCATGCCGTCGCGCTACTCCTCGGCCGGCTCGACCGCCGATGCCGAGGCGCTCGCCGCCAGCCTCGGCATCTCCACCTTCACCGTCCCGATCGAGCCGGCGCACGCGGTGTTGACAGAGATGCTCGAGGCCCCCTTCGGCGCCGCGCCGAGCGGCCTCGCCGACGAGAACCTGCAGTCGCGCATCCGGGGCACGATAGTCATGGCGCTCTCGAACGGCTTCGGCTGGCTCGTGCTCACGACCGGCAACAAAAGTGAGATGGCTGTCGGCTACGCCACCTTGTATGGCGACATGGCGGGCGGTTTCGCAGTCATAAGAGACGTCCCGAAGACGCTCGTCTACGAGCTGTGTCGCTGGCGCAACGATGCGGGCGGTGGCTCGGGCGGCCACTCCGGCGTCATCCCGGCCGCCGTCCTTGCGAAAGCCCCCTCGGCTGAGCTCCGGCCGCACCAACGCGACCAGGACTCGTTGCCGCCCTATGAGATCCTCGACCCGATGCTGCGCGCCTACGTCGAGATGGACCGCAGCATCGATGAGATCGTCGCTGAGGGGAACGACCGCGCCACGGCGCTCCGGGTGGTCGAGCTCGTCGACAAGGCGGAGTACAAGCGGCGCCAGGCCGCCCCGGGACCCCGGGTGACGAGCCGCGGCTTCGGCAAGGACCGCCGCATGCCCATCACGAACGGCTTCCGCCCTGGCGCCGCCGGCCGGTCGGGGAGCTGAGGATGGAGGGGGGCGAGGCGGGCGGCCCGTCCGGCGATCAGTCCGCTTCCCATAGCGCAGCCGCCGCCCTTGCGGCCGAGCTTCGAGGCCCCGAGCGGGCCCTTTTCATCCTGGAGCTCGCCGCCGTGCTCGGCGGGCTCTGCTTCGTCGAGCAGAGGCTGTTCGAGACCCTCGGCGGGCTGGCCGCGAGCGGCTGCGAGCCCGCCGTGGCGCACTTCGCCTCGGGGGCGAGCCTGGCTGCGTCCTGGCGCGCCGGCGAGCTCGAGGCTCTCCTTCCTGTGTCGGTCGGACTGCCAGATCCCTCCGAGCTCGTTGCCTTGCCCGGCCCGGCTGCCGGCGCGGGGCTCACAGAGCTCGCTTCGCTCGCGGCGGCGCCCTCGGTGGCCGAAGAGGCGCTCTCGGCGGAAAGCGTGGGGCTTTCGAGGGGAAGGTCGGCAGCCGTGATGGTGCTCTCGAGGTGGTACCCGGCCCTTGGATGGGCCTACGCGGCGCGCCGCGCCCTCGCCGCCGAGGCGGCCGACGCCCCCTTTGGGCAGGCATTCGAGCGCCTGGAGGCGGACGTGGCCGCCGCCGGGAGGCGGGGCTCACGGCTCTGTGTCGGCCCGTGGTCGCCCGGTTGGTGCTCTTGACGCCGCCGTTACACTGACTTCGGACAGACAGGCAGTGCAGGATACGGCGGGGCCGCGTAGGAGACACTCGTTTGCAGCGGTGTCGCGGAGGCTCTCGCCACCTTCGGCGGCGCTCCGCCGGCGATCCCAATCCAGCTGAGACACATGGAGGCATCGGGAGCTTGGCGAAGGAGCGAGTAGAACGGGACGAGGAGGATCTCGTCCGTCTGTACCTCACCGATATCGGGCAGTACCCCCTCCTCACAAAGGACGACGAGGTCCGTCTCGCCCAGGCCATCGAGGCCCGCTGGCAGGCCGCCGACGAGCTGCGCACGAAGAAGGGGATCACCCCCACCCGCCGCCGCGAGCTGAACCGCACCGTGAGAGAGGGCGAGACCGCCCAGCGCACCTTCGTGCAGTCGAACCTCCGCCTCGTGGTCTCGATCGCGAAGAAGTACCAGGCCTCGGGCCTGCCGCTCCTCGACTTGATCCAGGAGGGCAACCTCGGCCTCATGCACGCCGTCGAGAAGTTCGACTGGCGCAAGGGCTTCAAGTTCTCCACGTACGCGACCTGGTGGATTCGCCAGGCGATCACCCGTGGCATCGCCAATACCGGCCGCACCATCCGCCTGCCCGTCCACGCCGGTGACACCCTCGCCCGCGTGCAGAAGGCGCAGGCCCGCCTGGAGCTGAAGCTTGGTCGCCCGGCCACCCTTGTCGAGCTCGGCGCCGAGGTCGAGCTGCCCGAGGACAAGCTGATCGAGGCGCTGAGATTCCGCGCCGAGCCCCTGTCGCTGTCGGAGCCGCTCAGAGAGGACGGCGACGCTGAGCTCGGCGACGTCGTCGAGGACAGCTCGGCCGAGTCGCCTTTCGAGACGGCGGCGACGGCGCTGCTTCCCGTCGAGATCAACCGCCTCCTTGCCCCCCTCGACGAGCGCGAGCGCGAGATCCTGCGCCTTCGCTTCGGCCTCGACCGAGGGGAGCCCCGCACCCTCGAAGAGGTGGGCGAGTACTTCAACCTCACCCGCGAGCGCATTCGCCAGATCGAGGCGCGGGCCATGTCGAAGCTCCGCCACCCTTCGAGCGACACCGGTGCCAGGGATCTGCTGACCGTCTGAGGGGGCTGCGGCCCGCTGACCGTCTGAGGGGGCTGCGGCCCGTCGCTACGATCGCAGGCATGCTGAAGAAGATCATCATCCTCCTCGTGCTCGTCGCCCTCGGGGCCGTCGCCGCCAAGCGCCTGCGCGGGAGCTGAGCCGCCCCGCCGGTCGCACAGGGCGCCGCCTGCGGTCCCCTCTAGCTCACAGCGCCGGCTTGAGGAGGCGGCGGGTGGCCCACCACCAGCCGAGGGAGAAGGCGCCTGCGCCGACGGCCACGGCACCGATGGAGACGGCGATAGCTGGTTTCGGCGGGACAGAGGTGATCCTGTCGCGCACGACTCGCACCCGGTCACGAAGGCGTATGGGTTGTTCAAACCGGGCGATCTCGATCTCGTGGTCGCGGGCGTAGCGAGCGAGCACCCGGTCCGGGTTGACGGCGACAGGATGGCCGACGGCCTCGAGCATGGGCAGATCGGTGTATGAGTCGCTGTAGGCGTACGACGCCCCGAGGTCTATGCCCTCGCGCTCGGCCAGGGCGACCATCGCCTCGGCCTTGAACTCGCCGTAGGCGTAGAACTCCATCGCGCCCGTGTACCGGCCGTCCTCGTCGACCTCCGAGCGACTGGCGATGGCAGCGTCGGCGCCCAGATAGCGCGCCAGCGGCGCCACGATCTCCTCGGGGGAGGCCGAGACGATCACGACGACGCGGTCGGCGGCCCGGTGCGAGTCGATCAGATCTGCCGCCTCGGCGTAGATGATCGGGTCGACGGTCTGCTCGAGTGCCTCCTCGACGACCTCGCAGACCTTGGACCGCTCCCAGCCGCGGGTCAGCTTCAGCGCCGACTCCTGGATCCGGTCGAGACGCTCCTCGCTCGCCCCGAGATGGAGGTAGACAAGCTGGGCGTAGAGGGCGCGAAGGACCGTCCGGCGATTGACGAGGCCGCCCTCGTAGAAGGGCCGGCCGAAGGCGACCATCGACGCTCGGGCTATCACCGTCTTGTCGAGGTCGAAAAAGGCTGCTTCGCGCGCCGTCACGTAGTGCCGGGCGCCGGAGCGAGCAGCGCGCGGACCTCCTCGTCGTCCACCTGGGCGCTCACGAGGAGGAGGACCTCGTCGCCTGGGTGAAGCAGCGTCTCCGAGCGCGGCACGACGACATGGCTGTCACGCACGAGCGCGACGACGCTCGCCCCCCGCGGCAGGCCGAGCTCGGAGACCGTGGCGTTGGCGGCCCGCGATCCTTCTGCCAGGGTCATCTCGACGAGGCGAGTGTGGCCTCCCTCGAGCTGCAGCAGGCGGACGAGGACGCCGACGGAAACAGCCTCCTCGACCAGCCCCGCCAGGAGCTGCGGCGTCGACACGGCCACGTCAACGCCCCAAGCCTCGTTGAAGAGCCAGTGGTTGCGGGGATGGTTCACCCGCGCGATCACCCTCGGCACGGCGAATTCCTGTTTGGCGAGCAGCGAGATGACGAGGTTGTCCTCGTCGTCACCCGTCACCGCCACCATGACTTCTGCCTCGTCCAGGTGGAGCGAGTGGAGGCTCGACGCTTCGCAGGCGTCAGCCGCCACACATTTCACGTCGCCGGCGAACGCAAGGCGCTTCACGAGCTCCGGATCCTTCTCTATGAGCAGGACCTCGTGGCCGCTGCCGGCGAGATCCTCTGCGAGGAAACGCCCGACCTTGCCGGCGCCTGCGACGGCGACTTTCATCGGGTACCGCCGGTGCTCGGGCCGTCGCCGGCGGCTGTCTCGGCACCGGCCCCTCCGGCGGTGCTCCCGCCCCCGCCGGTGCTCCCGCCCCCGCCGGTGCTCCCGCCGCCCAGGACGCCGAACCCCGCCAGCGACTCAAGGCCCACCCGACCGTCGGGTCCTGGACCTGTCCCGGCGCGGCGTATCGCCTCGAGCCCTTCGGTGGTGAGCATCACGTGAAGCACGTCGCCCTCCTGGCCGATCAGCTCGCCAACCTCGAGGATCGGGGTCGAGCCGCGTGTGACGCCTACGAGGCGAGCTCCGGGATGGTTCGCCTCGTGCATGCAGTCGCGGAGGCGCCGCCCCGCCCAGTCCGAGGGGATGCCCAGCTCCACGAGGTGGAGGCGCCCCGACGAGTCCGTCCAGTCGAAGGCCCCGAGGTCGGGAAGGATGCGGCGGAAGACCTGGTCGATCGTCCAGCCCACGCTCGGGACCGTCGGGATGCCGAGGCGCTGGAAGATCTGAGCCCGCCGGGGGTCGTAGATCCGGGCGACGACGTTCGGGATCTCGTAGGTCTCGCGGGCGATGCGAGCGGTGAGGATGTTCGAGTTGTCCCCGCTCGTGACCGCCGCCAGCGCGTCGGCCCGCTCTGCCCCGGCCTCGTCGAGGTGCGCACGGTCGAAGCCGAAGCCAGCCACCTTCTGGCCGCCCCAGTCTTCTGGCAGGCGCCGAAAGGCGCCAGGCGCCTTGTCGACGATGGCCACGGAGTGCCCCTCGCGGTCGAGCCCGATGGCCAGGCCCGAGCCCACGCGGCCGCAACCGACGACGATGACGTGCACGGCGCCTTATCCTTCCCGGCGCGCCACGCCGTTACAACTCGGCGGAACACTTGTGCTCCGGGAAGGTTGATCGAGCCGATCGCTACCGTTTATCCTCCCCCCGACCTCAGCAAAGGAGAATTTGGTGAACCCCCCTCTCCTCGCGAGCGCAGGCGGGTATCAGGCCTTCACGCTCAGTGGAGCCGACCGTGGCTGGCTCATCTTCGCCCTGGCGGCCGGCGCCGCCGCGATCGTCGTCGCGCTCGTATTGATGCGCGGCGTGCTCGCCGCCGATCAGGGGACTGCGACGATGAGAGAGATCGCGAGCGCCATCCAAGAAGGCGCCGTCGCCTTCCTTCGCCGCCAGGTCCGCACGATCGCCGTGGTGGTCGTGCCGTTGTTCGTGCTCGTCTTCTTCACCGCGACCAAGGTGGTCGGCCCCCACGGGCTTGCCCTCAGCTTCACCCAGTCGGGCTTCGCCAGGGCGATCGCGTTCCTCTGCGGGGCATTGTTCTCGGGCACGACCGGGTTCATCGGCATGAGCCTCGCCGTGCGGGGCAACGTTCGCACGGCCGCCGCAGCCCGCGAGGGAAACCTGCCCCCTGCACTCAAAGTGGCCTTCCGCACGGGCGGGGTTACCGGCATGTTCTGCGTCGGGCTCGGGCTCATCGGCGCCACGGTGATCGTGTTCATCTTCCAGAACACGGCGACGGCGGTGCTCGTCGGCTTCGGCTTCGGAGCCTCGCTGCTGGCGCTTTTCATGCGCGTCGGGGGCGGCATCTTCACCAAAGCCGCCGACGTCGGCGCCGACCTCGTAGGCAAGGTCGAGGCCGGGATACCCGAAGACGACCCGCGCAATGCCGCCACGATCGCCGACAACGTGGGGGACAACGTCGGCGACTGCGCCGGAATGGCGGCGGACCTGTTCGAGTCCTACGAGATCACGATCATCGCCTCGCTCATCCTCGGCTACTCGGCCTTCAAGACCCTCGAGCCGCTGCACACCGTCCGGGGTCTCATCTACCCGCTCGTCGTGGCGGCCATTGGGATCATCACGGCCGCCATCGGCATCTTCGCCGTGAGAGCGACCAGCCGCGACAAGTCGGCGATGGCACCCATAAACAGGGGCTTTCGTCTGTCAGCACTGCTGACGCTCATCGGGGCCTTCCTCGTCGCCGAGTTCTACGTCCACAACTTGAAGGTCTTTTTCGCCGTCCTCGTCGGAGTCGGCCTTGCCGTCGTGGCATCGCTCATCACCGAGCACTTCACCTCGACGGAAGCCTCGCCCGTGCAGGAGATCGCCGACTCGGCGCGCACCGGACCGGCGACGACGGTGCTGTCAGGCATCTCGATCGGGCTCGAGTCGAGCGTATGGGCCATCCTCGCCATCGTCATCGCTATCGCCATCGCCGTTGCGCTCGGCGGGAGCCACCTCACGGTCGACCTGTACTTCGTCGCCCTCGTCGGCATCGGCATGCTCTCGACGACGGGGATGATCATCTCGGAGGACTCTTTCGGCCCCGTCGCCGACAACGCCGCCGGAGTGGCCGAGATGTCGGGCGAATTTACCGGTACGGCCGAGCGCGTCATGGTGAGCCTCGACGCCGTCGGCAACACCACGAAGGCGATCACCAAAGGCGTAGCTATCGCGTCCGCCGTCATCGCCACCGTCGCCCTGTTCGCCTCGTTCATCGAGACGATCGGCGCGCAGCTCCACATCGCCGACATCGGCAACAGCCTCTTCAACAGCCCGCTCACCCAGATCAACGTGTCCAAGCCGACGACCTTCATCGGCCTTTTGATCGGCGGGTCGATCGCCTTCCTCTTCTCGTCCCTTGCCATCCGGGCGGTCGGCCGGTCAGCGGGGACGGTGGTGCACGAGGTGCGCCGCCAGTTCCGCGAGCACCCGGGCATCATGGACTTCACAGAGAAGCCGGAGTACGGCCGCGTCATCTCGATCTGCACGGCGGCGGCCCAGCGCGAGCTCGCCACTCCGGCGCTGCTCGCCGTGCTCACCCCGGTCATCGTCGGCTTCGGGATCAACTACATAGCCCTTGGCGCCTTTCTTGCCGGCACGATCCTCACGGGCCAGCTCATGGCGAACTTCCTCTCGAACTCGGGAGGGGCCTGGGACAATGCCAAGAAGTACATCGAGGACGGCTTCCATGGGGGCAAGGGATCGGATGCCCACAAGGCAGCGGTCATCGGCGACACCGTCGGCGATCCCTTCAAGGACACGGCCGGACCGGCGCTCAACCCCCTCATCAAGGTGATGAACCTGGTCTCGCTCCTCATCCTCCCCGCCGTCATCACCCTCTCGCACCACTCGACGCGCTTCATCATCGCCGGGATCGCCCTCGTCGTGCTGCTCGGCTCTATCGCCTTCTCGAAGCGCTCCACCGGTTCGATGATGAGCGACTCTCCTGACTCACCGGCGTCCTCTGCGTCCTCTGCGTCCGGCGGTGAGTCGTCGCATCTCGGGGTATCGACCGGCGCCTCGGCTTCGCCCGCGGCGAGCCCGACCGGCCTGCGTGCCGAGGCGTCTGCCGAGGCTTCCGCCGAGGGCTCGCCGGCGAGCGCCTAGGGCGGAGCGGACATGGCGAGATCACTCGTCGTCGTCGAATCGCCGGCCAAGGCCAAGACGATCGCCGGCTTCCTCGGCCGCGACTACGCCGTCGAGTCTTCCATCGGCCACATCCGGGACCTTCCCCGGTCGGCGGCCGAGATACCTGAGTCGTTGAAGGGCGAGGCGTGGGCCCGCCTTGGCGTGGACGTCGACAATGACTTCAAGGCGCTTTACGTAGTCGCCCGAGAGAAGCGCCAGCAGGTCCAAAAGCTGAAACGGCTCGTCGCCGACGCCAGCGAGCTCTATCTCGCGACCGACGAGGACCGCGAGGGCGAGTCGATCGCCTGGCATCTCGTCGAGGTGCTCTCGCCGCGCATCCCGGTGTACCGGATGGTGTTCCATGAGATCACGCCCGCCGCCATCGAAGAGGCTGTGAGGGCGCCGCGGCAGCTCGACCGTCGTCTCGTCGACGCCCAGGAGGCACGCCGCATCCTCGACCGGCTCTACGGATACGAGGTTTCCCCGGTGCTGTGGCGAAAGGTGGCCCCCAGACTTTCAGCCGGCCGCGTGCAGAGCGTGGCCACCCGGATCGTCGTCGAGCGGGAGAGGGAGCGGATCAGGTTCCGCTCGGGGAGTTGGTGGAGCCTCGAAGGGGAGTTCGTCGGTGGCACTCGGCACTTTGGTGCCCGTCTCATCGATGTCGGCGGAAGCAAGGTGGCGGAGGGCGAGGACTTCCTCCCCTCGGGCCTCCTTGCTTCCCCCGAGGCGGTCACGCTGCTCGACGGCGGCCAAGCGACCGAGCTCGCAGGTGCCCTCAAAGAGTCGCGCTTCTCCGTCGCAGACGTCGAGGAACGTCCGTACCGAAGGAGCCCAGCCGCCCCGTTCATCACCTCCACCCTGCAGCAGGAGGCGGCGAGGAAGCTGCGATTCTCCGCCCAGCGAACCATGCGAGTCGCTCAGGCCCTCTACGAGCGCGGCTACATCACCTACATGCGCACCGATTCGACCACCCTTTCGGCGACCGCCGTGGCGGCGGCCCGAGATCAGGCCGTGAGCCTCTTCGGGCCGGGATGCGTGCCCGAGCATCCCCGCACCTATCGCAAGAAGGTGAAGAACGCCCAGGAGGCCCACGAGGCCGTACGGCCCGCTGGCGAGGCCTTCAGACGCCCCGGATCCGTGCGCAGCGAGCTGTCCGCCGACGAGCTGCATCTCTACGAGCTCGTCTGGCAACGCACCGTCGCCTCCCAGATGATCGACGCGACCGGAACGACTGCCCGCGCGCGTCTCGAAGGAGCCACCACCTCGGACTGCGCCGTCGCTGCGGTGGGCACGGTCGCGGGCTTTGTCGCCACGGGGACGGTGATCACCTCACCGGGCTTCCTGCAGGTCTACCGGGAAGACGAGGACGACGCCGAGGACGCTCCAGCGGGCGGAGGCGACCCGGTCGCCGGGGGCGAGCGGCTCCCCCAGCTCGAGAAGGGCGAGACGGTCGGATGCGCCGGCATCGACGTCTCCGAGCACGCAACGAAGCCGCCCCCACGCTTCACCGAGGCGTCTCTAGTCCGTCGGCTCGAGGAGCTCGGAGTGGGACGACCATCTACCTACGCCGGCATCATCCAGACGATCCAGGACCGAGGGTACGTATGGCGCAAGGGCACGGCACTCGTTCCGTCGTTCACTGCCTTTGCCGTCGTGGAGCTCATGGAGCGCCACTTCCCCAACCTCGTCGACTACGGGTTCACGGCTTCGATGGAAGACGACCTTGACGAGATCGCCTCGGGCTCCGAGGAGCTTGTGCCGTGGCTTGAGCGCTTCTACTTCGGCGAGTCGCGCCACGAGGAGCTCCGAGGGGCGGGAAGCCCCGGCGGCTCGCCGCCCGGCGCCGGGCCAGGACGACGCCAGCCCCACCATGCGCTGGCCGTCGACGGCCGCCGGGGTCTGAAAGACGCCGTTCTCGCCCATGTCGAGGAGATCGATGCCAGGGAGGTCAACTCGATCCCGATCGGGGCGGACGCCGAGGGTGAGGAGATCGTCGTGCGGGTGGGTCGCTACGGTCCCTACCTCCAGCGAGGAGAGGAGCGTGCGTCGGTGCCCGACGATCTCGCTCCCGATGAGCTCACGGTCGAGCGTGCCCTGGCCCTGCTCGACACCGCGGGCAGTGATCGGGTCCTCGGACCGGACGAGACCACCGGACTCGAGATCGTGGCACGAGCCGGGCGCTTCGGTCCTTACGTCCAGCTGGGCGGCGCGGCTGCTGGTGGCACAGCGGGCGGCGCCAAGCCGCGAACGGCGTCACTGTTCCGCTCCATGTCTCTCGAGACCATCACCCTGGCGGACGCCCAGATGCTCCTCCAGCTGCCCCGAACCGTCGGCACCGACCCCGACAACGGCATGGACGTAGTGGCGATGAACGGCCGCTACGGCCCATACCTGAAACGAGGAGACGAGACGCGCAGCCTTGACACCGAGGAACAGCTCTTCGAGATCACTCTCGACGAGGCGTTGGCGCGCCTTTCCGAGCCGAAGCGTCGTCGCTTCGGCTCGGCGGCAGAACCGCTGCGCGAGATCGGTGAGGACCCCGTCTCGGGGCAGGCGATCACGCTCCGCTCGGGTCGCTTCGGTCCCTATGTCACAGACGGGACGGTGAACGCCTCGCTGCGCAAGGGCGACGACCCCGAGACGGTGAGCCTCGAGCGCGCTGCCGAACTGCTCCAGGCGCGTCGGGAGGCAGGCCCCCCGGCGCGGAGGGGCCGGGTTGCGGGTGGTGGCGCCAAGAAGGCCGGTGGTGCGACCAAGAAGGCCGGTGGTGGGGCCAAGAGGGCCGGTGGCGCCAAGAAGGCCGGTGGTGGGGCCAAGAGGGCCGGTGGCGCCAAGAAGGCCGGTGGCGCCAAGAAGGCCGGTGGCGCCAAGAAGGCCGGTGGCGCCAAGAAGGCCGGTGGCGGGGCCAAGCAGTCTCGAGCCGATCAGTAGGCGGGCGGCGCCGGGAGCCGAGCTAGCCTGCCGCGACGTGCTGGATCGGGCCATGCTGATCGCCGTCGAGGGTGGCGACGGCGCTGGTAAGTCCACGCAGGCTGCTCGGCTGGCCGAGGCGATCAGTGCCGCGAAGACGAGAGAGCCCGGCGGAACGGCGATTGGGGAGCGGGTCCGGGAGCTGCTGGTCGACCGAGCGTGGGGACTCGACGACGGGGCGCTCGACGAGCGCGCCGAGCTCTTTCTGGTGCTGGCGGCCCGGGCCCAGCACGTAGCCGAACGTATCCGGCCGTGGCTCGAGGCCGGGAGGCTTGTTGTCGTGGACCGCTTCTCCGCCTCGACGATTGCGTACCAGGGATTCGGCCGCGGTCTACCGATCGGCGAGGTCCGCCGGGCGTGCGACCTCGCGACCGGAGGTCTGTGGCCCGATCTCACCGTGCTGCTCGACGTTCCTGTCGTGGAGGCGAGGAGGCGTCGAGCCGGTACGGCCGACCGCATCGAGGCGGAACCGGCGCGGTTCCACGAGGCAGTCCGGGCCGGGTTCCTCGAGCTTGCCGCAGGAGATCCCACCTGGGTGGTGATCGACGGCTCACAGCCTGTCGGTACGGTCTCGGCCCTCGTGGCGGAGGCGGTGCGGGAACATCTCGGGGTGGCAATCTCCGATCCGAAGCCGTGACGGGGCGCCGGTCATCCGCAGTGCCTGGCCCAGGACGCAGCGTCCTCGATCGGCTGAGTGATCAGCCACGAGCCGAGCGGCTGCTCCGAGCCTCGGTATCAGCTCCTGTCCACGCCTATCTCTTCCTCGGGCCACCCGGCACCGGGCGGCGCGAGGCTGCCGTCGCCTTTGCAGCGGCTCTCGTGTGTCCAGAGGGCGGCTGCGGAACCTGTCCTGCCTGCACCGAGGCGCTTGCCGGTCGCCATCCGGACGTCGTCATCGTCGAGCGAGAAGGCGCGTCGATCTCGGTCGGCCGCGCCAGGGAGGTGACGAGACTCTCGCTGAGGGCGCCTCGCTCAGCGCGGCGTCAGGTGCTTATCCTCGTCGATTTCCATCTCGTGACTGGGGCGGCCCCGGCGTTGCTAAAGACGATCGAGGAGCCGCCAGACACCACGGTGCTCGTCCTGATCGCCGACGGCGTGCCGGCGGAGTTCGTCACCATCGCGAGCCGGTGCGTACGGGTGGACTTCGAGCCGCTCTCGGAGGAGGCGATAGCCGCCGTCCTCGTCCGCGAGGGTGCCGACAAGGCGCACTCCGATGCAGTCGCGGGGGTGGCACGGGGCCGGCTCGACCGAGCTCGCCTGCTCCTCGCGGACGCCGGCTTTGCCGACCGGCTAAAGGCGTGGCGAGAGGTCCCGACCCGGCTCGACGGCACGGGTGCCACCGTCGCGCAAATCGCTGCCTCCCTCCTGGAAGGGGCATCCGAGCCGGTAGAGGTCCTCAAGGCGCGCCAGGCGGACGAGCTGGCATCGCTTGCTGCTGAAGCCGATGCCTTCGGTGAGCGCCAGATCCCCGGGCATCTGGCGATCGAAGAGCGTCACCACCGTGAGCAGCGCCGGGTACGGACCGACGAGCTGCGAGCCGGCCTGGCGATGCTTGCGGCCGCCTATCACGCCCGTCTGGTTGCGGCAGCAGGATCGGCCCCTGCACATGCGACCGGACCGGCTGGGCGCCCGGCCATCTCGGTTCCGCTTCGCGCCGTCGAGCTGGTCGGCAAGGCAGCCGAAGGGCTGGTCCGCAACCCGAACGAGCTGCTCTTGCTCGAGTCGCTCCTCTTGCGCCTGGACGCTCTTGCCTGAGGCGGCTCGCCAGGCAGACACGCATATCGGTCAGGCTGGGCCGCGCCACCGACACCGGTTGAGCTTTTGGTGCGCCACGCCACGCAATGTCAACCGGGCATCGAGCCGGGCATCGCAACAGCCGGGCATCGCAACAGCCTGGGCATCGAGCCGGGCATCGCAGCCGGGGCCGCTCCTCCAGCCCCGAGCCGGGCGGCACGAGGCAACCAGGCGGGCAGGCACGAGCCGGACGGCACGAGGAAGCCAGGCGGGCAGGCACGAGCCGGGCGGCACGAGGCCGGAAGCAAGGACGAGAAGGCGGGCAGACACGACGCGGGTCTGGCTGTGCAAGCAAATCGGTGCAGCAGGAAGAGGCGGCCACGTGCGGCGGTTGACAAAGGGGGGCGGTGCCCCCGCTGCCGGACCGGCCAGAGGAAAACAGCCGGCCAGCTGGGCGGGATCCCGCCGGTCGGAAAGGAGACAGCGATGGGGATACTCGGCGGACGCAAGCCGCAGATGGTGAGCGTCGAGGAGGCGCTCCCAGGTAGGGCGGAGACGATGGCGGTGCCGGCGCGACACGCCGTGCTCGATGCAACCTTGGAGCCTCCTTTCCCCGAAGGTTTCGAGACCGCGATCTTCGCCCTCGGCTGCTTCTGGGGCGCCGAGCGCCGTTTCTGGGAGGCGCCCGGCGTGTAC
>JBOGHY010000092.1:0-13618 GCA_050742375.1 Acidimicrobiales bacterium
GCGTCTACCCGATGATGAGCGCCGAGCGAGTGCTGGCGCTCTTCGCCTCGTACTACGACGATGCCCGCCGCCCGGGCGAGCTGCTCGAGCGGCTCGATCTGCGACGCGTGGCGAAGACCGCTTACAAGCGCCTCTCGGGAGGCGAGCAGCAGCGCCTGGCGCTTGCGCTGGCGCTTGTCGGCAAGCCGCAGATCCTCTTTCTCGACGAGCCGACCGCCGGGGTCGACCCGGGCGGACGCATCGCGGTGCGCGACGTCCTTGCCGGGCTTCGCCGCGACGGGATCTGCGTCGTGCTCACGAGCCACGAGCTAGACGAGGTCGAGCGCCTCGCCGACCGGGTCGTAATGCTCACCCGGGGCAAGGTTGCAGCAGCGGGGCGGCCTTCTGAGATCGCCGGGCCGCCCGAGAGCATCCGCTTCGTGACG
This sequence comes from Acidimicrobiales bacterium, assembly GCA_050742375.1. GTDB lineage: Bacteria > Actinomycetota > Acidimicrobiia > Acidimicrobiales > Bog-793 > JAKATT01. Next base: position 426 of record JBOGHY010000092.1, read on the forward strand.
GCGCCCGGGATCGACGCCCAGTCGCTCGGCGTAGTGATGGGGGCAGAGGTGACCGAGGGGCCGGGTGGGCGCTACGTGATCGGCAGGCAGCCGAGCCCGGGCGTGCTGTCGCAGCTGGCAGCCTGGCTGGCCGAGCGGGACCTCGTGCTGGAGGAGCTCGACGCCGGGCGCGAGCGCCTCGAGGACGTCTTCTTGCGCCTATCGAGAGAAGAGTGAGAGCCTTTCGCGCCCAGGCGGGCGCCGAGGTGCGCATGACCCTCGAGCGAGGCGAGACCCTGCTCGTGACCGTCGGCATTCCGGTCTTCCTGCTCGTGTTCTTCACGCTCGTGAACGTTCTTCCAACCGGCGCCGTCCACCCTGTCGACTTCCTGGCGCCGGGCATTCTCGGCCTTGCGGTTATGTCGACGGCGATGGTGAGCCTCGGGATCGCCACCGGGTTCGAGCGCAGCTACGGCGTGCTGAAGCGCCTCGGAGCTACGCCGCTCGGGCGGCCGAGACTGCTCGCCGCAAAGATCGCAGCCGTCGTCGTGGTCGAGACGATCCAGGTCTGCGTGCTCATCGCCGTAGCCATCGGGCTCGGGTGGAGACCGCATCCGGCGGCCGGACTGGCGGTGGTTGCCGAGCTGCTCGGGACCGTCGCCTTCGCCGGCATCGGCCTCTTCATGGCGGGCACGCTGCGGGCAGAGGTCAACCTCGCGGTCGCCAATGCCGTCTACATCGTGCTGTTGCTGATCGGCGGTGTCATCTTCCCGCTCGGCAAGCTCGGGGGCTTCGCAAGCGTGGCGCGGCTTCTGCCAGCAGCAGGGCTCTCCGACGCGCTCCATCCGACGCTCGGGCACGGCGCCGCTGTCCCCCCAGAGGCGTGGGTGGTGCTCGCCGTCTGGGCCGTCGTCGCTCCGGCGGCGGCCGCCTTCACCTTTCGCTGGGAGTAGCCGGTCAGCCCGCCCGCTCCTCCGGCGCGCCGACCGACCCGGCGCAGATCTGCCGGGCTGCGATCAGTGGGCGAAGTGGTACCGCACGAGCACGTCGAGCGCCATGGCACCAAAGACGACCGTGACGTAGGTGATCGAGTACTTGAACATGGCGATCGCCGCCTTTGGGGCGCCGTTTTTGCGTCGCAGCTCGACGGCATAGGCCACGTAGAGGCCGCCGGCGACGACGGCCACGACCCAGAAGATGAGACCCATGTGCGCGATCGCGGCGAAGGCGAGGGAGACGGCCACGAGGGCGACCGAATACCAGATGATCTGCCACGCAACCCTCTCAAAGGTCTCCACGCTCGGCAGCATCGGCACGTGCGCGGCGGCGTAGTCGTCGCGGTACTTGACGGCGAGCGCCCAGAAGTGCGACGGCGTCCAGACGACGATGAGGGCGAAGAGGACGACGGGCGCCCAGGCGAGACGGTCGGTGACGGCGGTCCAGCCTATGAGCACGGGCACGGCACCGGCGGCTCCCCCTATGACGATGTTCTGGGTCGAGCGGCGCTTCAGGCCGAGCGTGTAGACGAACACGTAAAAGAGCGCCGCCGCCAGTGCGAGCACAGCCGAGAGCAGGTTCACGAGCTGCCACAGCACCACGAAGGCGGCGAGCTCGAGGCCGATGGCGAAGACGAGCGCCTCTCCGGGCCGAACGGTACCTGTGACGAGGGGCCGGTTGCGGGTCCGGTGCATGACGGCGTCGATGTCCCGGTCGATGTACATGTTGGCGGCGTTCGCCCCCCCGGCCGAGAGCGCTCCGCCGACGAGCGTGGCGAGGATCAGCCATCCCGAGGGGATGCCGCGGCGCGCCACAACCATGGTGGGGAGCGTCGTCACGAGGAGCAACTCGATGATGCGGGGCTTGGTCAGCGCGAGGAAGCCCTTGGCCCGCGCGGCAAACGATTGTCGCGCCTCAACTACCGGTGAGTAGCTGACCACGGCGAAAGTGTACGACCCGTCGGGATTGCGCGCAGGTTGCTTAGCCGGCCACTCGCGTACCATCGGGTCCGGTGCGCCTCCCCCGTCTGAGCCCGAGCGTCCTTCGCACGGTGGCGCTCATCGCCGTGATCTGCTTCGGCCTGCTCGTGGTCACGGGCGGGGCGGTCCGCCTGACCGGGTCGGGGCTCGGCTGCCCGGACTGGCCCTCCTGCTACCACCACCGCCTCAGCGCCGAGATCTCGTTCCACCCGATGATCGAGTTCCTCAACAGGCTCGTGTCCGGATCGGTCACGGTGGTCTCGGCCGCCGCCCTCGTCGCCGCCTGGCTGAGAGCTCCTCGCCGTAGGGATCTGCTCTGGCTCTCGGGCGGTCTCGTCGCCGGCATCCTCGCCCAGATCGTGCTCGGCGGCCTCGTCGTGCTCTTCAAACTGAACCCCTACCTCGTCGCCTGCCACTTCCTCCTCACGATCGTGGTGCTCGCCGATGCCGTCGTGCTGTACCACCGGGCCGCCCTCGAGGAGCGCTTCGACGAGGACCGCTTCCGCCACCTGGTCGGTCGTGACCTCGTCTGGCTCGCCCGCGTCGTCGTGGCGGCCTTGGCCGTTGTCACCGTCGTCGGCACCACCGTCAGCGGGTCCGGACCTCATGCCGGAGCGCCGAGCACACCCGGGGGGGCCATCCGGCGGATCCCGATCGCCTTTGACAGCATCGCCCAGCTGCACTCCGATCTCGCCCTTTTCCTCATCGGCCTCACCCTGGCGGCACTCTTTGCCTTCCACCACGCCCGAGCCCCCGCGACGGTGCAGCACCGGCTGCGTTGGATGTTCGAGCTGATGATCGTGCAGGGCGCTCTCGGCTACACCCAGTACTTCCTCCACGACAATGCCGCCGTTGTCGAGGCTCACCTGGCGGTGGTCACGACCTTGTGGGTCGCCACTGTCGCCTTCCTCGTGTCGTTGCACGCCCACCCGGTGCGAGGCCGGCTCCGGCGCGTGACGAGCTCGGTGCGAGCAGGCTCCGAGCCAGACGCAGAGTCCTCACCGGCCGTCGCGCCGGTCAGTTGATGCCGGCGCCGGCTCCTCTCGCCGCGCCCGCAGAGGTGGAGGAGCGCACCCCGGAGGGAATCCTCGCGCCCGACTTTCCCTGGCTCGTAATCGTCTGGAACGACCCCGTCAACCTAATGAGCTACGTGACATACGTTTTGCAGAAGCTGTTCGGCTATTCGCGACCCAAGGCCCAGAAGCTCATGATGGATGTGCACACCAAGGGCCGCGCCGTTGTGTCGAGCGGGCACCGCGAGCGCGCCGAGCTCGATGTCGCCCGGCTGCACCAGCACGGCCTGTGGGCCACGATGGAGCAGTCGGGCGGGACCGCGTAGTACCTTGCTGCGACGGCGTTTCGTCCGCGATCCCACCGGCGGCTGCACCCTCAGGCTGCCGAAGGGCGAGCGGGCACTGCTGTCGAGGCTTTCGGACGAGCTGACGGCGGCGTTCGAGTCCCTCCAAGGCTCCAGCGGCGAGTCGACGGCGCCGGCGGAAGTGCCGGAGTCGATGCGGCGGCTGTTCCCGCCTGCGTACTCCACCGACGAGGGGGCCGAGGGGCGCTTTCGCGATGTCACCCGCGCCGAGCTCATGGAGCATCACCGGGAGGCCTTCGCGCTTTTGTCGGCGAGCGCTTCGGAGAGCCACCTGAGCGACGAGCAGCTCGTCGGGTGGTTGGCAGCGCTAACCGACCTGCGCCTCGTCCTCGGTACGGTGCTCGGCGTGACCGATCAGGAGGCCGGCGGCGGAGTGCCTCGCAGCGGTCAGGGGATCGTCTATGGCTACCTGAGCGCTCTGCAGGAGGAGCTCGTGGACTACTTATCCGGCTCGCTGCCAGAGCCTGTGCCGGGGGCGGACGACCTCGTGCCCGAGGACCCCTGGGGAGAGCCTCTTGGCGACCTGCGCTGGGACGGCTCGCAGCGACCTGAGAACGGAGAGCCATGAGCAGCGGACCTTACGACGCCTCCTCCGCGGGCGAACCTGACGCCGCCGCCGCCACAGGCGGCCGGGCTGCAGGCCCCGGCGCCCGGCTGCTCACCGTCATGGGCTCGGGCGAGACAGCACCCACGATGGTGAAGATCCACCGCGCCATTCTCGCCCGCCTCGGGCCGGCTCCCGTTCCGGCGGTGCTGCTCGACACCCCCTTCGGTTTTCAGGAGAACGCCGCCGAGCTTGCCCGGCGCGTGGTCGGCTACTTCGCCGAGAGCCTGCAGGCGCCGATCGAGGTCGCCTCGCTCCCCCTGGAGGAACTGGATGCCCTCGACGAGCGGCGCGAAGGGGGCGCGGTGGCGGCGAGCGAGGAGGTTCCCCTTCGGTCCACGGACAAGCCCCGCTTCGGCGACGAGCGTCTTGTTTCGGCCATCCGGGCAGCGCGGTACGTCTTCGCCGGGCCGGGGAGCCCCACCTACGCCCTCCGGCGGTGGCGCGACACCGTGGTGCCGGCACTGCTTCGCGAGAAGCTCCGCCACGGGGGCGGGATCTCGTTCTCGTCGGCCGCCGCACTCACCCTCGGGCTCGTCACGGTTCCGGTCTACGAGATCTACAAGGTCGGTGAGGACCCACACTGGCTGGAGGGCCTCGACCTGTTGGCCGAGGCGGGGCTTCGCGCCGCCGTCATCCCTCACTTCAACAACGCCGAGGGCGGCACCCACGACACCCGCTTCTGCTACCTAGGCGAGCGGCGCCTCTCGCTCATGGAGAGCGAGCTGCCCGAGGGCGCCTTCGTCCTCGGCGTCGACGAGCACACCTCGGTCACCTTCGACCTCGACGAGTCGACCGCCTCGGTGGGAGGGATCGGGGTCGTGAGCGTGCGCGCCAGCGGACGTACGAGGACCATCGGGGGCGGCGAGGTCGTGGCCGTAGGCACCCTCCTGGAGATGGCCGAGACCCTCAGGCGCTCCAAGACCGGATCCGCCAACCGGGTTGAGTCCCGGTCTGCCGGGACCGACACAGCCGGCGGCACGCTAACCGGAGAGCCAGGGTCGCAGGAGGACAGCTCATCGCCGAAGGACGCCGGGCTGCGGGTCTTGCCGTCGGGGGTCTCGCCGCTCGTGGCGGTCGTTCGTGAGGAGGAGGGGACCTTCGCCGATGCCGTCGAGAGGCGAGACGCTCCGGGTGCGGTGGAAGCGCTGCTCGAGCTCGAAGCTCAGGTGACGGCGTGGTCGCGGGATTTCCCCGCCGGTGACGAGCTCGATCGTGCCCGGGCGAGCGTCCGCTCGCTCGTGGTCGAGCTGGGGCGCCTCGCCGAGCTCGGTACGAAGGATCCGAGAGAGGCGGTGGCGCCCTTCGTCGGGGCACTGCTGGAGCTGCGGGCGCGAGCCAGGGCCGATCGGCGCTTCGGTGAGGCCGACTGGATCCGGGATCGCCTCGGTGGGCTCGGAATCGAGGTCCGCGACCGAGCCGATGCCACCGATTGGCTGCTTGCCTGAGCTGGACGGCAGGAGCCGCCGGAGCCCTCGGCTGCCGGCCGGAGCCGGTAGATTTGGCCCCGGCAGGGCGCCCGCGCGGCCCCGCCGAGCCGGCCCCCATCGTCTAGCGGCCCAGGACCTCGCCCTTTCAAGGCGGTAACACGGGTTCGAATCCCGTTGGGGGTGCCAAACACCCCGAAGCACCGGAATCAGCGCCGATTTGAGCCAACAGCCAGGGGATTTGCACGGTTCCAATAACGCCGTCCTCGTAGGTGAAGCCATCGGGGTAAAGCGCACGCACAAGGTGCGGCTTTTGCTGGGGCTTCAAGCGGTTCCAACATCCTTCGAGGTCTTTGAGCAGGCCTTCCGCGAAAGCCAGTGTCCGGGGTGACCATCGTCGGGCTCGTCGCCTTGGACGGCTGGACCACCCTGGGATCGCCCGACACAAAAATGAAGTGCTCATCAATCAAGAACTGACAGCCACCGCCTGCTGTAAGAGAGCCTCTTTCTCCGCGAAGGCGGCCGCGCCGAGGCGCTCGAAGATCTCCCCCGCCTCTTGCAGGGCGGTCACCGCTTCGCTTGCCCGACCGACTCCGAGGAGGCACCGCCCTACCCCGAGGTCGGCCATGGCCGTCTCGTAGGGCTCCTCGACGAAGCGCCACGCCTGACTGGCCGCACGAAACGCCGCCAGCGCCTCGTAGAGGCGCCCCTCCTTCTCGGCGAGGAGCGCCTCTAAGGAGGCGGCCTCGGCGGGTGCCTGCACGGCGAAACCGAGGGGCGGGACCGCCGCCAGGACCTCGGCGAGGTCGGCTCGGCCGAGGGCGACGGCTTCCCGGGAGAGGTGGAGGCGGAAGTAGGGCATGTGCAGATCGACGGCCTCTCCGGGCCCGGGCCGGGATGGGTCCTTGGCGAGGGCGGCCCAGGACTCGACGAGGGCGATGGCCTCGTTGAGGCGTCCCTCGGCCCGCAGGCCGGCGAGCCTCGGGACGACGAAGTTGGAGACGGGGTCGAACGGCCCGCTCTCCCGCTCGAGGAAGCCTCGGGCCAGCTCGCCCGCCTCTTCGACACGCCCCATGAGCGACAGGACCGCCGCCTTGTAGATGGAGGCGTCGAATTCAACAGTGAAGTCCCCCGCGACTCGTGCCTCCTCGATGACGCTCTCGGCCTCCGCCAACACCTCGGCCCAGGCTCCCTGTGCGAGCAAGGCCACGAGCCGGTCGGCCCGGATGGCTCGCGCCATTCGCAGCTGCCCTCGCCGGCGGGAGAACTGGAGTCCCTCGCCCGCCACGGCGAGCGCCGCCCGATGACCCTCGCTCAAAGGGAGCCAGTAGGTCAGCCAGTCGTAGAGGCCGGATGCGGCGTAGGACATCTCGCTCTCGAGCGCACGGGCGAGCGCCGACCGCAGGTCGTCCATCCCTTCGCCCTCACCCGTCTTGAGCCGGCGACGCCCGCGTCTGGCGAGCAAGACGACCTGTTGCTCGACGAGCCCGAGCTCGTCTGCCGTGGCGATCGCCCGGTCCTCGTACTCCTTCTTCCGCGGATCGCCGTGGTCCGAAAGCACCGACGCCTGCTGAAAGGCGCGGCAGAGCGCCTCGCTCGGGCCGAGGGGCTGGAGCCGCTCGAGGCTCGCAGCGACGAGGGTGTGGGGCTTCTCCTTCTGCCCCAGGTCGATGAGGAAGGCTGCCCATCGGACCATGGCGGCCGCCGCCTCGGCGTGATCGGAGCGGGCCTCGAACTGGGCCGCCGCCTCCTCGGCGCGCCCGGCCGCCTCGGCGGCACGCCCGAGCCGTTGGAGAGTGACGGCCATGTGATCCTGGAGCTTCGGCCGGGCCTCGTGCTCGGGCGGGGTGAGGGCGAAGGCCCGCTCGAAGTGCTCGAGGGCACTCGCTGGATCGAGATTGGCTGCCCGCTCCCCCGAGAGGCTGAGGAAGCGGATCGCCGGAGACTCGAGCGCGGTGGCCTTCTCCGTCTGTCCTGCCGCCCGGCTGAGCTCGAGGGCCATCGCGTAATGGTGGGCGAGCACTTCGCAGATGTCCTCCAGGCGCTCGGCCGCCTTGGCCTCGAGCCATCGGGCGGCCGAGATGTGGCGCTCAACCCGGGAGGCCCTCGGCAGCTGCGAGTAAGCCACGTCTCGCGTGAGGATGTGCCAGAAGGCGTACTCGTGCTCGCCCGCCATTGAGGAGCGGCGGGCGGGACGGATGAGCTCTTTTCGGGAGAGGTCGCGCATGGCGGCGGTGACCTCCTCGAGCGGGCGGTTTCCCATCTCGGCGACCGCCCCCGACCAGAAGACCTTGCCGAGGACGGCGGCGTCGGCGAGCATCGCCTTTCGCTCGGGCGGGAGGGTGTCGAGGCGGGCGGCGATGAGGGACTGGACTGAGCCAGGGAGGGGCAGCTCGGCCCCCGGGCGAAGCGACCAGGTGCCTGCTTTGCGGGTGACGAGTCCCTCGTCCTTTATAAGGCGGACGAACTCCTCGACGTAGAGAGGGTTGCCCTCGGCGCGTTCGAGGATGGGCGAGCGCAGGTCTGCCGGGATCTCGGAGCCCTCGAGAAGACCCGAGACGAGCTCGGCCGTCTCGCCGTCCGTGAGCGGCACGAGGTTGACGCGGTTCAGGTTGTGGAGGCCCTGTCCGAAGGTGGCATGGCGCTCGAAGAGCTCCGGGCGGGCGGAGGCGACGAGAAGGAGGGGAACTCCCTCGGCCCTGTCGGCGAGGTGCTCGAGGAAGGCCAACATGGCGTCGTCCGCCCAGTGGATGTCCTCGAAGACGAGCACCGTCGGGCTCTGCTCGGCGACGGCCTCGAGGAAGCTGCTCCATGCGGCGAAGAGCTCCTCCCGTCCCGCCGAGGAGGAGGCGTTCACCCCGACGAGGGGGAGAAGGCGCTGGCGCATCCACTCCCGGTCCGGTCCTTCGAGGAGGACCTCACCGAGCTTGGAGGTGGCCGTCGGCGGGTCGTCGGTCTCGAGGATGCCGGCATGGGCCTTTACGATCTCGCCGAGGGCCCAGAACGTCACCCCGTCCCCGTAAGGCAGGCACCTTCCCTGCCGCCAGGTGAGGCGGGGTTGGCGGGACTGGGCGTGGGCGAGCAGCTCGGCGACGATGCGGCTCTTCCCGATGCCCGGCTCGCCCGTGACCATGGCGAAGTTGGGCATCTCGGAGGTGACCGTCTTGTCGAAGAGGCTCCGAAGAAGGGACAGGTCGGCCTCCCGTCCCACGTAGGCACTGCCGTGAGTGTGGGGGAGATCGGTGCCGAGCCGGGCGAGGGGAGAGCGTGGGTGGAAGATCCGCACCGGCTCGGACTTTCCCTTCAGGCTGGCCGGCTCGAGCTCCTCGTAGTCGAAGACGCCCGCAGTGGCCTCGTAGGTGGGAAGGCCGACAGCCACGCCCATCTCGGGTGCGACCGACTGGATGCGGCTGGCCGTGTTGACCGAGTCCCCCGTCAAGAGCCCCTTCTCCGAGCCGGCCGTCACGTCGAGGCGGACGAGAGCCTCCCCTGTGTTGATACCGACACGGAGGCGAAGGGGCCTACCGTCTAGGGACTCGAGACCCTCGGCTGCTTCGCAGATGCGAAGAGCTGCTCGCACGGCCCGCTCGGGGTCGTCCTCGTGGGCGGCGGGCACCCCGAAGACCCCGACGACGGCGTCCCCGATGAACTTCTCCACCACCCCGCCGAAGGCCTCGATCTGGGTTCGCGCCATCTCGAAGTAGGCCGCCAGCATTCTGTCCACGTCCTCGGGGTCGGCCGACTCGGAGGCGGCGGTGAAGCCGGCGAGGTCGCAGAAGAGCGACGTGACGATCTTGCGTTCTTCGGCGAGGCGACGGGTGGGCGAGCCCAATCGGGAGCCGCACTCGCCGCAGAACTTCTGGCCCTCGGGGTTCTCGATGCCGCACGAGGGACAGGTGGTTGTCACCGTCTGCGAGCCTACGTGCAGCCGGTCCAGTCGACACTGGCGCCACCGTGGCGCCTTGTCACCGAACAACTCGATCGACCGGCGTTCGCCGTGTCTTGCGCCTGACTTTGACTTGGACGGTCCACCGCGAGAAGAACCAACCCTGACAGGGCCCTTGGTCAAAGGAGAGCACGGGATCGGGTCGGCGTCGACCGCCGGTACTGAGCCGGGAGACCAAGTGGAGATCTTCTTTGAAGATCAGCTCCAGCGAGATCACCCAGGCCGACGCGGCGCGTCGGTCGATCGGAGCGACAATCGCCGACTCGGCCTCTTTGGCAGCAAGGCGTGCAGTTCCGTAGGGGTCCATGAGCCCCTCGAAGCTGATGGCTCCTGTCCGGTGGCTCGTGAACTCCTCGACAGCGCGGCAGAAGCCGGGTTGTAGCTGCCTGCTGGCATCGAGTGCGAGGTCCGGTGAGCTCACCACCTCGACGAGGCCACGAGGACGGCGGCGATGCGTGCCTCTCTTAGCCGTACCCGCCCGGCGTCAAGGTCGTTTCACGATGTCTGCTGCATGACGTTGCATCTCCCTTTTTCCACTCAAGTCAGGGAGAAGCAGCTGACGGAAGTACGGGTGCCCGAACTCACCCGACCCGCGACTTCAGTGCTGCTACCTGGTCATGTTCGAGCCCATGGCACAGCGTGTCCATACCTGCGAGCCAGTCCCAGCCTGGTTCCAAGTGAGAGTGCCTGGGGGTACCAAACACCCCCGGGGGCGCCTTTGCCGGAGGACGGATATGGACGCCCATCGCACTGCGATACATGTTCGGCGTTACGACCGAACATCCGTACGGGCTATCCGGATAGCTACACCGACCACTACATATAGGGGTTCGCGATCCCTCCGACGAGTTTCCGGGTCGGGTACGGGCCGACCTCGGCTGCCTGCTCGAGGAGCCGGTAGAAGAGGAGGCCTCGATGCGTCGACATCCTCCGGTTGAAGCGGAAGGCGAACTCGTCCACTGTCTGGCGAGGGTCGGCGTCGATGCAGGCAATACCGCGGATGTGGCGGGCATTGGCGCCGGGGCCGCCGCAGTCGGGGCATGACCACCTCGCAGCGCGACGCCTGCTCGGGGTGCGGGTCATCGCCGCCACCGGGCGAATCCCCGCCGCGGCCCGGGCGAGCTTTCGGCGTCGGTTCGTCAGCGGCGTGGCAGCCTCGACCCCGCCTGGGTCATGGGCGGCGACCCTGCGAGCGAGGCCCTCGGCGACGGGGGCGAGCCGCTCGGCGAGCAAAGGCATCGCAGTCTCTGCCAGGTGATGGGTGAGCGACGACCGAAGGCGGACCTGGCCGTCAGGTGCCTCGGAGAGCCTGATATCATCGGACGAAGGCGGTTCCGCCGCAATCTGCCTCCAGCTTGGGTTCGTACACCTCTTCGAGGCTGTCTGTCATGTACGTGGCAGCACAGGTGTCCCGGCGTCTCGGGCGCGAGGTCGGTTGACCGCCGAGATAGAGGGAGAAAGCATGCGAGCGATCATCTTGCGGCGAATAAGCCTAAGTGGTGCCGCTGTCGCCGGACTGCTCGGGGCGGCACTCGTCGCCTCCCCGATCCTGCTCTGTGGGTGCGGGAGCCCTGTCGCCGGCGCAGCCGGCGCAGCCACCCGGTCGGCTGCTCACGCCTCGAACGCCCACGAGATCACGGCTGTCTCGGTGAAGAATTACGGCTCGGTGCTGGCCAACTCGAAGGGCTACACCCTCTACGTGCTCACAAAGGGCAACAAGGCCGTCTCTTGCGCTTCGAAGGCCTGCACCTCCGTCTGGCCGCCGCTTCTCCTGTCGAAAGGGACGCATCCCAAGGCCGGAAAAGGCGTGAAGGGGAAGCTCTCGACTGTGTCGCGCGGCAACAAGGTGCAGGTGACCTATAACGGCTGGCCTCTTTACGGCTTCGTCCTCGACAAGGGCGCTCGACAGACCAAAGGCGAGGGCACGCACACTTTCGGCGGCCGGTGGTACCTCGCCAAGGCATCGTCTCGAAGCCATGACTCGACACCTCTGAAGCACGCTTCCGCGAGCTCCTCCACGACGACTACCACCTCTAGCGGTGGATACGGCTATTGACGTCCGACACCGCGGCGCATCGCCACTTGGCCGGGAACGTTCTGCTCGCGGCCCATCCGTGTCGACAACCAAAGTCCCGCTCGGGTCAATAGCTCGGCTTGCGTGGCCGGACCGCATCTGCACCTCCTCGCTCGTCGTAACGGCTGTCACGGGCACCCTCCTTTGGGCGGCGGCCTCTGACCTCCTCCGCGAGGGACACCTGGCGAGCGCGCTCTCGGCGGGACGGGCCGAACTGGCCGCCCCCCTTCTCGTTGGGCTCGTTGTGGTGACAGGAATATGTGAGCGGCTCTGGCCCGCCGAACCGCGTCCAATGTTGGCGCCTGGGCACCTTCAAGACGTCTGCTACCTCGTGCTGCACGCTGTAGTCGTCATCCCTCTCATGACCCTTCTCAGCGTCGGCGCAGCCGTGGTGATACGCAGCCACCTCTCGTGGCTCGAACTGCGATCCGCCGAGCAGATCCCTCCGGCAGTGCTCGTGCCGCTCACGATTGTCGCGATGGACGGCGCCAATTGGCTAGCCCACTACGCCGACCATCGCTTACGAGCACTGTGGCGTTTCCATGCGCTTCATCACAGCCAGGAAGAGCTGAGCGTGCTCACGTCGTTCCGGGCGCACCCGCTCATGCACACAACGGGCTTTGTGCTGGCGACGGTCCCGGTCGTTGTCCTGATGCCAACCCTCCCGATCGCACCTGTGCTCATAACGAGCTACGTCTGCGTCGGCACGCTGCAACACGCGAACCTCCGGTGGACGTTCGGCCCGCTCGGCAAGGTGATCGTGAGCCCCGCTTACCACCGCTTGCATCACGATCCAATCCGGCAGGACCTAAACCTCGGAGTCGTCTTGGTCGTCTGGGACGTAATCGCCGGGCGCGCTCATTTCCCCTCCGCGTCTGATGCAGTAGGCGCCACAGGCCTCGAGGGGCGGCCCGTGCCCGTCGAACAGAACGGGTGGGCCAGATCGGGCGTCCGCGTCATGGCCTCCCAGCTAGTTGAGCCATTCCGGGCTCAACGGCTCCCCGGCGAGAGACTGCCGAGTCACCCGGCCGTCTCAACGTTGCTGTAGCCGAACTCGAAGTGAGTCTCGGAGCGCGTCGCCGATCAGGTTGAAGGCCACGACTGTGATAACGATCATTGCCGCCGCGGGCCAGATCTGCCACCAGTAGCCGTCGTACATGTAGTTGATGCCATTCTTGAGCATTCCCCCCCACGTCGCGGCGGCGGCGGAAGGCTGAAGCCGAGATAGCTCAGGACGGCCAGGGTCAACACGGCGTCGGCCACCTGGAAGGTGGCGTTGACGCCGATCACGCCGATCACGTTCGGCACGAGGTGGCGCACGATGATGCGAGGCGAGCGCGCCCCGGCGGCGTGGACAGCCTCCACGAACTCGCGTGTGCGCAGGCTCAGTGCTTCCCCCCGTACCAAAAGGGCTGGGCCCATCCACGACAGGAGACTCAACACGAGGATCAGCAGTACGAAGGTGCCCGACTGGTGTCTCGCCCGCCCCCACTGCTAACTATTGCAAGCACTCATCCGGGCGAGCACGAGAGCGACCGGGCGAGAGTCCTCTGAGGTGCCCGCCTCGCCCGCTGGCGTCTGTCTGCGCTCCGCTCGCCACGAGAGCGACCGATCGGCACCGGCCGCCGCTCACGGCGAACCTGGCGGCTCACTGCGCCCCGGCCACTCCAAGCCCACGAGGGATGCGAGCGACTGTGTGCCAAGAACGCAAGGAGGAGTCGATGTAGAAGATCGTGTCCTTTGAGCGGTGCTGCATCAGAGATGGAGGTAGGCCCTCCGGAGCCGCCCTGCAGGGGGAGGCTTCAAACC
>JBOGHY010000093.1:0-3287 GCA_050742375.1 Acidimicrobiales bacterium
AGCCGGCGCCGGTCGGCTCTATCCCGCTCTCAGGCGGGGTCTCCCAGCTCGCCACCATCTCTCCCGACGTCGCCTGGCTCGGGTTGTCCGGAGTCGGAGTGGCAGTCTCGTTCGACTCAGGGCGGGATTGGACACTTGCCAAGGGGTTCCGCTCCGGCGACTCACCCGGCAGCGTGGGCGTGACCTTCAACAACGCCGTCGACGGCTGGGCCGTCGCCTTCCGCCGGGGGGTCTGGCGCACGACGGACGCCGTCCACTGGCGCCTCGTCGACGGACGCTGAGGTGGAGGTGGCCCGGTCGTCTCCGGCCGTCCGCTCGCCGCCGCCCGGAGTAGCGGCCATAGGCAGGTCTGACAGGGGTGTGGGTGCCTCACGGGGGCTGGTGGCGGTTTACGCTCTGGCGGACGTCCGGACAGATCCGGTTCGGGCTAGGGCTCGCCGTCGTAGCATCTCTTTTCAGAGGAATTGTCGGTACATTCCAATGTTCAGACAATTGCTCTGAAAGTGCACACCGGGAATGGGGGAGCGCCCGAGCGTCACCGTGTAGCGGAACCACTGCCCCCTGCTCGGCCGCAGGGTAGAGGGCGTCGTGACCCGGAGGCGGATTTCGGAGGAGTGCACGGTTCGCGGCCACCACCACAGGTGAGGGAGGGCCGAGCTCTCAAGCTCCGCACGTACTTGCTCCATGTCGTTGACCTCGGACGGCGGTGGAGCGCGCCAAGCTAGGTGGGTGGCGCTACGAACCAGGAGAGGTGGGAATGCTTGCGTGGGCGGGAACCGAGGACGAACTCGTGATAGCACACCCTTGGTGGAGGACAGCGAGATCGAGAACGCGAAAGATCAGCCCCCGGCTGCGTGACGTGCGTTGAACCGGAACACGAACGGCTTGGTAGCTCGGCAGGTGTGGGGCAGGCGACCGCCCCCGGTGCGTCCCGAGCAGCTATCCCGCATGCTCCACCGTTCGCACTGGGCTGCAAGGTAGCGTTAGGCGGCGTCCATGTCGAGCATCACTGAGCAGGTCGGTCGCGTGGTGGGTGGCCGGTACCGGTTGTTGGCCCCGGTCGGTGCGGGAGCGTCCGCCCAGGTCTTCGCCGCCGTCGATACGCGGCTCAAGCGCCGCGTCGCCGTCAAGGTGCTCCACCCGATGCTGGCGGACGACTCGGCCTTTCTCCGAAGGTTCCGGGCCGAGGCGCGTCTCGCCGCTTCGCTCGACCACCCCCACGTCATGCGGGTGTTCGACTGGGGCGAGGAGCCGGCCGGACCGTATCTCGTCCTCGAGTTCCTCGGTGGCGGCAGCCTTCGGTCCCTCCTCGACACCGGCGTCCTCCTCGACCACTCGCAGGTCGCCCACATAGGGGCCCAGGCTGCTTCGGGCCTTGCCTACGCCCACCGCCGCGGCATCGTGCACCGCGACATCAAGCCCGGGAACCTGCTCTTCGACGAAGAGGGCCACCTTCGCATAGCCGACTTCGGCGTCGCCCGTGCGCTCGCCGAGGCAGCGCTCACCGAGCCGCTCGGCGCCATCTTCGGGACCGCGCGCTACGCCTCTCCAGAGCAGGCAGAGGGGCGCGCGCTCGACGACCGTACGGACATCTACTCGCTCTCGCTCGTGCTGTACGAGGCGCTCACGGGACGGGTGCCCTTTACCCGGGAGACGATCTCGGCGACGCTCATGTCGCGGCTCGGCGCCACGCTCCCTCCGGCGCGAGAGCTCGGTCCGCTCGCCCCGATCCTGGCCCAGGGTGCCATCTCCGAGCCGCTCGCGCGCCTCGACTCGGCCGCGTTGGCACTAGATCTCGAGACGCTCTGCCGCGAGCTGCCCCCTCCGGCGGCGCTGCCTCTCGAGGCCATCCAGTTCACTCCGGACGTGGCACAGCTCCAGCTCCTCGATCCGACGGACGTGGATCCCCGTGTAGCGGGCCCTCATCCGGGCGTGTCCGCGCCGGTGGCTGGTCTCGAGCCCGCGGCCGCTGAGCCGGCTCCCCACGAGGCGACCCTGGTGCCCGAGACCGACGCTCGGGCGGAGCCGACCGATGCCCCGGCGACCCCGGCGCCCGCGGCCACCCCGGCAGCGGCGATGCCGGCGGCGCCCCACCAGCCTGTGGCCAGCGCCGACTGGGTTGTCTCTCCGGAGCCGAGTCGTCGCCGGCGCCACCCGGTCCGCCTGACACTGGTGCTGGTGCTGGTGGTACTGCTGATCGCTGCGGGTGCCACGGCGGCGGTGCTCCGCTTCGGCGTCTACGGTCACAGCGTCCCGAAGCTCGTCTCGCTCCGCCTGGCGGTCGCCGAGCGGCGGGCGCACGAGTCCGGGCTCCGCGCCGGCGTCCTTGGCAGGCGCTACGACCTCGCGACGCCGGCGGGCTACGTCATCTCCCAGTCGATCAGGGCCGGACACCTCGAGAAGGCGAACACCGAGATCGGCCTCGTCGTCTCGAAGGGCGCAGCCCCCGTCCGGGTTCCGAACCTGGCGCACGACACGCTCGCCGAGGCGGAGACGACGTTGCGCTCTTCTCACCTCTCCTTTTCGAAAGCCCCTCCGTCCTACAGCGAGACCGTCACGGCGGGCGAGCTCGTCACGTGGTCGCCGAAGTCCGGCCTGCACCGCCGGGGCACCGCCGTCCGTCTCGTCGTGTCGCTCGGACCGCGTCCTCGCATCGTCGACGACGTCGGCCACGGCACATACGCGCATGCCGCCGACCTTCTCCACTCCCAACAGCTGGTGCCGAAGGCGATCTACGAGCACTCGACTGTCTGGCCCGCCGGCGACGTGGTACGGACAGCCCCGCCCGCCGGCGACAGCCTGCGCCGCGGGGGCACCGTCGATGTCTACGTCTCGACAGGCCCGCCCATGACCACCGTCCCGGTCGTCACGGCGGGCGAGCCTGTGGGCAAGGCGGTAGCGGCGCTGCGCAACGCAGATCTCGTGCCGCAGGTCTACGGTCCGGGCCGCCTCGTCTTCGCCATGAACGTCAAGTCCGGCGCTCGGGTGCAGGTGGGCTCGACCGTCTACGTCTACACGATCTGAGAGGGCCCCGGGTCGCCCTTGTCGGGCGCACCGGCACCCTCAGGCGCACCGGCACCCTCGGGGGCACCGGCCTCAGCGGGCTCTGTCCGCCGCACCCCGGCCGGCGGCGCACCAGCGTCGGGGGATCCAACATCACCGGCGGATCCGCCACCGCCCTCGGCGCCGTCGCGGTACTCGTCCTGCAGCATCGGCCGCGTGCGGAACCACGTCGACACCACCTGCTCGGGGCGCCGGCGCGTCTCGGTCACCTGCATGGCGAGGGA
>JBOGHY010000094.1:0-9652 GCA_050742375.1 Acidimicrobiales bacterium
TTGCCGGGCACGCTCGAGGAGCTCATGGCCGAGCTGGCCGAGCGCCCGGCGGCCGACGTCCTCGCCGGCGGCACCGATCTCATGGTGGAGGTGAACTTCGGGCGCCACCATCCGGGCGACGTCGTGAGCCTCGCCCGCGTGCTCGAGCTGCGGGGCTGGCGCCGCGAAGGCGACGAGATCGTGCTCGGCGCCGCCCTCACCTACACCGACATGATGGAGCTCGAGCTCGCCTCATTGCTTCCGGCCCTCGCTCAGGCGGCCCGCACGGTCGGCTCGCCGCAAATCCGCAACGCCGGCACCCTCGGGGGCAACCTCGCCACCGGGTCGCCCGCCGGCGACACCCTTCCTGTGCTGCTCGCCCTCGGCGCCCGTGTCGTCTGCAGCTCGACCTCGGGCGAGCGGGAGCTGCCGATCGCCGAGTTCATGGTGGGTGCCAAACGCACGGCGCTACAGCCAGGCGAGGTCGTCTCGTCCGTGCGCCTGCCCGTGCCGCCGCCGGGCGCCCGGCACGAATTCCTGAAGGTCGGCACGAGGAATGCCATGGTGATCGCCGTCTGCTCGGTGGCACTTGTCGCCGAGCCCGCCCGCCGGCACGTCCGGCTCGGCCTCGGCTCGGTCGGCCCGGTGGCGCTGGCGGCCCCGATGGCCGAGGGCTTCGCCGGAGAGGCTTTCGACTGGGAGAACGGGAGCCTCGCCGATTGTGAGGGCGCCTTCGACCGCTTCGAGTCTCTCGTCGCTTCGGCCGCCCAGCCGATCGACGACCATCGCTCGACGGCCGCCTACCGCCGCCACGCCGTCGGCGTGTGTGCCCGTCGGGCTCTGCGGCGCGCCCTCGTGTCGCTCGGTGAAGACAGGCCGGGCGCCGGGCCGGCGCCAACTCGACCGGGCTCGGCGAGCCCGGCGGCGGAGGGCTGAGTCGCCGTGCCGGGCGGTGATCTCACCTACGAGCTCTGCGTGAACGGGCGCCCGCTCAAGGTCGAGGGTGCCTACATCGGCGAGAGCCTTCTCTACGTGCTGCGAAACCGGCTCGGGCTCCCCGGTTCGAAGAACGCCTGCGAGCAGGGCGAGTGCGGTTCGTGCTCGGTGCTCGTGGACGGCAGCCTCGTCTGTGCCTGCCTCGTGCTAGGGGCTGCCGCCGTCGGCCAGGAGATCCTCACGGTGGAGGGCCTCGGCGGCGAGGGCGAGCTCACGGACGTCCAGGAGGCCTTCGTCACCGAGGGGGCCGTCCAGTGCGGCTTCTGCACGCCCGGCCTCGTGGTGACGATCCACGACCTGTTCTCGCACAACCCCGATCCCACCGAGCTCGAGGTACGCGAGGCCATCTCGGGCAACCTCTGCCGCTGCACCGGCTACGGCCGTATCCTCGCCGCGGTCGAAGCCGTCCGGCTGCGGCGCCAGACTGCCGCCCCGGGGCCAGCGCTGTGACCACCACCGAGACCCGCCCAGCGGTCCTCGGGCCGCCCCCCGTGCTCGGTACGAGCCGGCGGCGCCCTGACGGCATCCCGAAGGTGCGGGGCGAATTCGCCTTCTCCTCGGATCTCTGGGCCGAGGACGCGCTCTGGGGGAAGATCCTGCGCTCCCCGCACCCCCATGCCAGCATCGTCTCGATCGACACGGCTGCGGCCCGTGACCTCGCCGGCGTTCTTGCCGTCCTTGTTGCCGCCGACGTCCCGGGCAGTGCCGCGTTCGGGCTCGAGATGCGCGACCAGCCGGTCTTTGCGAGCGAGGTCGTGCGCTACACGGGCGAGCCGGTCGCAGCGGTCGCCGCCGAGCATCCCGAGATCGCCGCCCGAGCGGCCGAGCTCATCGAGGTGTCCTACGAGCCCCTCGACCCCCTCGTCGATCCCGAGCGCGCTCTCGAGCCGTCCACTTCGCTCGTCCATCCCGCCGGCAACGTCGTGCGCCACATCTCGATCCGCCACGGCCCCGACCCGCTCGAGGGTGCCGGCTCGGCGAGCGGCGCGGCGCAGGCTGTGAGCGTCGAGGGCACCTACGAGGTCGGGATGCAGGACCAGGCCTTCATGGGCCCCGAGTCCGCCCTCGCGATACCCGACGGCGAGGGCGGGGTGGATCTCTACGTCTCGACGCAGTGGCTGCACGTCGACCAGGAGCAGGTGGCCGCCTGTCTGGCGCTGGCCGAGGACAAGGTGCGCCTCCACCTGTCGGGAGTGGGGGGAGCCTTCGGTGCCCGCGAGGACGTGAGCCTGCAGGTCCACATCTGCCTTCTGGCGCTCGCGACCGGGCGCCCGGTGAAGATGGTCTTCTCGCGAGAGGAGTCCTTCTTCGGCCATGTGCACCGCCACCCGGCTCGGATGTGGTACCGCCACCGGGCCGACGGCGACGGGCGCCTTGTCTCGGTCGAGGCGAGGATCCTGCTGGACGGCGGTGCCTACGCCTCTTCCTCCTCGGCGGTGATCGCCAACGCGGCATGCTTCTCGGCCGGTCCCTACAAGGTGCCCTCCGCCCGCATCGAGGCGGACGTCGTGCGGACGAACAACCCCCCCTGCGGCGCCATGCGCGGCTTCGGGGCGGTGCAGGTCTGCCACGCCCACGAGGCGCAGATGGACCGCCTCGCCGCCGCGCTCTTTATCGACCCGGTCGAGCTGCGGCTGCGCAACGCCCTTGCCACGGGCGACCGGCTCATCACCGGCCAGGTGATCCGCGGCACCGCCCCTGTCGCCGAGGTCATCCGGGCCTGCGCGGCGGCGCCGCTCCCGCCCGCCGATGGCGCGAGCGCCGCCGGGCCAGCGAGCCCCGAGCCGATGGCGCTTCCCGGGGGGGCCGGCCGCACCGCCGATCCGGGCCGGGTCCGGCGCGGGGTTGGCTTCGCCGCCGGCTTCAAGAACCTCATGTACTCCGAGGGCTTCGACGACTACTCGACGGCGCGCTGCCGCCTGCAGGACGGAGTCGTCACGGTGACGTGCGCCGCAGCCGAGGTCGGCCAGGGCCTCGTCACGCTCATGTCCCAGATCGCCTCGGAGATCTTCGGCACCGACAGGGTGATCGTCGCCCCCGCCGACACGGCGATCGGCTCGGCCGGGTCCACCTCGGCGAGCCGCCAGACCTGGATGTCAGGAGGGGCCGTGGAGGCGGCCTGCAGAAAGGCCCGCCAGGCCGCCCTCACCCACATCGCCGGGGACCCGAGGGCGGCTCCCACCGGCGCCGCCCCCACGGGCGCCGAGCTTCTTGCGGCCCTCGGCGACCGGGTCGTCGAGGAGACGGCCGTCTTCCGCCACGCACCCACCCGCCCGCTCGACCGCGACGGGCAAGGAGAAGCCCACGTGGCTTTCGCATTCGCGGCGCACAGAGCCGTCGTGGACGTGGACTTGGACCTCGGGCTCGTGAAGGTGGTCGAGATCGCCACGGCCCAGGACGTCGGCAAGGTCCTCAACCCCGTCCAGGTCGTCGGCCAGATCGAGGGCGGAATCGCCCAGGGGGTCGGCCTCGCCGTCATGGAGGAGCTCCTCGTCACCGACGGGCTCGTGCGCAACCCGTCCTTCACGGACTACCTCATCCCGACGGCGCTCGACATGCCCGTCGTGCGGATCGAGGCGCTCGTGGAGGAGCCCGAGCCCGGTGCTCCGTTCGGCGCAAAAGGGGTGGGGGAGCCGCCGACGATCTCCTCGACGGCCGCGGTCGCCGCCGCCGTGCGCGCCGCCACGGGTCTCGCTATCACCCGCGTCCCCATCCGCCCCGAGCACATCGCCCTCGCCGAGGCGGGGCTGGCTCCCTGAGGCCGCGCACAGGTCCCCGGAGAGCCCGAATGCCGCGCCTGGTCCTAAAAGGGGCACGCCACCCCGGCGACATCGCCATAGAAAGCCCCCTCGTCACCGCCATCGGCCCCTCCGACCCACTCCCGGGCGACACGACCCTCGACTGCGACGGCTGCATCGTCACGGCCGGGCTCGTCAACTCGCACCACCACCTCTACCAGTGGCTCACGAGGGGGAGGGCGCAGTCCTGCAACCTCTTCGAGTGGCTGAGCGAGCTCTACCCGGTCTGGGCACGCCTCACCCCGAAGGACGCCGCCGCAGCCGCCGCACGCGGCATCGCCGAGCTCGCCCTCTCGGGGGCGACGACGGTCTTCGACCACCACTACGTCGTGCCGAAGGGAGACGACTCGGTCTTTGACGTCATCGCCGCAGCCGGCCGCCGGATCGGCGTGCGCCTGCACGTCGCCCGTGGCTCTATGGACCTCGGCGAGTCCAAGGGCGGCCTGCCCCCAGACGACGTCGTCGAGGAGACAGCTGCGATCCTCGACTCGACCGCCGAGGTCTCAAAGCGCCTGCACGACGGCGAGATGACCAATGTCGTCGTCGCCCCGTGCAGCCCTTTCTCGGTCACCCCGGAGCTGATGCGGGAGTCGGCCGCCCTCGCACGGCGCCTCGGGCTGCGCCTGCACACCCATCTCGCCGAGACTTTGGAGGAGGAGCGCGACTGTCTCGAGCGCTTCGGGCGCCGGCCCCTCGAGGTGGTGGAGGAGCTGGGCTGGCTGGGCCCGGATGTCTGGTTCGCCCACGGGATCCACCTCGACGACAAAGAGGTCTCCCGCCTCGGCGAGGCCGGAACCGGGGTCGCCCACTGCCCGAGCTCGAACGGGCGCCTCGGAGCCGGCATCTGTCCCGTCCGGCGCCTCCTCGACGGGGGAGCACCTGTCGGTCTCGGCGTCGACGGCCCCGCCTCGAACGAGGGGGGCACCCTCTTCGGCGAGATGCGTCAGGCCCTCCTTCTCGCCCGCCTGCGCGATCGCGAACCGGCGGCGCTCCTGCCGCGCGAGGCGCTCGCCCTCGCCACGAGCGGTGGGGCGGCCTGCCTGGGGCGCCCCGAGCTCGGGAGGGTCGAGATCGGTGCGCCGGCGGATCTCGCCGTCTGGCCGGCAGGCGATCTCGCCGACATCGAGGATCCCCTCGCCGCCCTCGTCCTCGGGCCCGATCGCCGCGTGCGCCATCTCGTCGTCGCAGGTGAGCTCGTGGTAGAGGACGGCGCCCTTCTGCACGCCGACATCGAACAGCTGCGGGAGCAGGCGGCGCTGGCCGCCCGCCGCCTGTGGAGCTGAGGACCAATCCCAAGGAGGCCTGCCGACATGGGCAACCAGAGTCCCGCCGTCTCAGCCGAGGCCGACCGCCACCGAGAGGCGGTGGTCGATCTGCTTCGGGACGTCATCCATACTCCGTCACTCTCGGGCACCGAGGCCGACGTCGTCGCCCGACTGCGCGCCGAGATGGAGACCCTCGGTTTCGACGAGATCCTCGACGACCCCTTCGGCTCGGCCGTCGGCCGCATCGGTTCGGGGCCGACGACGATCGTCTACGACAGCCACATCGACACCGTCGACGTCGGGAGCCGCAAGGAGTGGTCCCGCGATCCCTTCGAGCCCGCCCTCGAGGGCGGCATCGACGGCGGCGTCGTGCACGGCCGGGGAGCGAGCGACAACAAGGCCGGCATCGCCTCGATGCTGCACGGCGCCGCCCTGGCGAGAGACCTCGGGCGCCTCGAGGGCGTCAGCCTCTATGTCGTCGGCTCGGTGCAGGAGGAGACCTGCGACGGGCTCGCCCTCGAGCACGTTCTCACCACCATGATCGAGAGCCCCTCGGTCGTCGTCCTCGGCGAGGCAACGGGATGCAGGCTCTACCGCGGCCATCGCGGCCGCGTCGAGGTAGCCGTCAGGGCATCGGGCGCCTCCTGCCACGCCTCGGCGCCCGAGCGGGGCCACAACCCGGTCTATGACATTGCCGGGGTGATCGGCGAGATCGAGGAGCTGAACGGGCGCCTCGGCCGCGACGACTTCCTCGGGCCCGGCACCATCGCCCTCACGAAGATCGAGTGCGAGACGCCGAGCCTGAACGCGGTGCCCTCGACGGCGACTCTCTACGTCGATCGCCGCCTGACCTTGGGCGAGAGCCCCGAGATCGCCCTCGACGAGCTTCGGGCGCTCCCCGCCGTGCAGGCGATCGGGGCCGAGGTGAGCCTCCTCGGCTATGAGAAGACGTCCTATTCGGGGATGACGCTCTCCTCGACGAAGTACTTCCCGACCTGGGTGACCGAAGAGGGCCACGTGAGCGTGCAGGCGGGGGTCGTCGCCGGCACCGAGGCGCTCGGCCGGCGCCCGGAGATCGGCCACTGGGTCTTCTCGACGAACGGTTGCTCCTCGGCGGGGCGCCTCGGCATCCCCACGATCGGCTTCGGCCCGGGCGACGAGGTGCACGCCCACACCGCCCACGACCAGTGCCCGACCGACGACCTCGTCACCTCGATCGCCTTCCTCGCCGCCTTCCCCTCCGCCTACTCGGCGCTCGCCGGCGGCGCCCCCCGAGGCGCTTGACCGGCGACCGTGCGCATCGGTTTGGCTTCGCCGGTCAGCCAGTCGCCGAGGAGGCGGCCGTCCCTGACGGCAAAGCGTCCGCCGACGACCACGTGCTCGATCCCCTTGGGGAGCTGCCGGGGCGACTCGTAGGTGGCCTCGTCCGAGACGGCCGCCGGGTCGAAGCAGACGAGGTCGGCGGCAAAGCCGGGCACGATGCGCCCGAGGCGGTCGCCGGCGCCGATCACAGAGGCCGCCCTCGAAGTCATCTTTGCCACCGCCTCGGGCAGCGAGAGCGTCCCGAGCTCGCGCACGAAGCGGGCCAGCACCCGCGGGAAGGTCCCGTAAAGGCGCGGGTGCGGGTGCCCGTTGGGGTTGACGACGGCGTCGGTGCCGACCGAGCAGTACGGCTCGGCGATAAAGCGGGCGACGTTCTCCTCGACGTTGTTGAACGAGATGAGCGACATGGAAAGGCGTTCGGACGCAAGCAGGTCGAAGACCACTTCAAAAGCCCCCTCGCTCTCGAGATCGTCCACCCCGGCCGACCAGATCACCTCGGCGAAGCTCTTGCCGACGACGGCGGGGTCCGAGGCACTCGCCACCTTGAGGCCCCGCCACCCGCCCGAGAACTTGAGCCAATTGTCGAAGCTCGCCTCGCCGAGAAGCTCCCGGCGCGCCCGCGCCCGGGCGGAGGGGTCGCCGAGGCGCTCGAGGGCCGCTTCGACGCCTCCGCCCTCGAACATCCACGGCGGGCAGAGCACCGAGGCCGTCGTGGCCCCGGCCGTGTAAGGGTGGACGTCGGCGCTGATGTCGACGCCGCCGCCCCGGGCCGCCTCGAGCTTGTCCAACAGGGATCCGGCCTTGTGCCAGTTCGTCTGGCCGGCCGCCTTGATGTGGCTGTAGTGGAGGTGACAACCGGTGCGGGCGCAGACCTCTATCACCTCGTCGGTCGCCTCCTCGACGCGGTCGCCTTCCGAGCGGACGTGCACGAAGAAGGGCTTGTGGCGGGAGGCGGCCACCTCGCAGAGCGCAGCCACCTCGGCCGTGGTGGAGTAGGCGGCCGGGATGTAGACGAGCCCCGAGGAGAGGCCGGCGGCGCCCTCGTCGAGGGCGGTGGCCAGCACCGTCTGCATCTGGGCGAGCTCTGCCTCGCTCGGTTCACGGGCTTCATAGCCCATGACGTGACGCCGGATCGTCGAGTGGCCGACGAGCCCGAAGGAGCGGGTGCGCGAGACCTCTCGCAGGCGGGCGAGGTACGAGGAGAAGCTGCGCCACGTCCAGGCGGCGCGGGGGATGGTGCCGTCGAGGCCGGCGAGAAGAGACATGTGGTCCTCGAGGTGGCCGTCGTCGACCGGGGCCGCCGACAAGCCGTCCTGGCCGAAGACCTGGGCGGTGCAGCCCTGGAGGAGCTTCGGGCTGTCGCCGAGGGGCACGCCGCCGGGCTCGTCCTCGGGCAGGGCCGAGTAGAGGTCAGAGTGCGAGTGGAGGTCGACGAAGCCCGGGGCGATGCACAGCCCGGCGCAGTCGACGACCGCAAACCCGCCGGATGCGGCGGTCCCCCCGCCGCGGTGCACCGACTCGATCCCCCCGCCCGGCCCGGTCACCACGTCGGCCTCGTAGGGATCCTCGCCGCTGCCGTCGAGCACGGTGGCGCCCTTCCACAAGACGTCCCCGGTCATGCCCACCGAGCCTACGGCCAGGTCGCAGGGGCCCGGGGCGCCGCCGTGGCCGGGCATGCGTTGACAAGTTGTTGAATCGGCGCCAACCTTTGGAGGTGACCTCCTTCGTGCTGAACGGCGAGCAGGTCGAGGTCGGCGACGAGCACCCGCACCTTCTCTCGGCCCTTAGAGAGGAGCTCGGGGTCACCTCGCCGAAAGATGGCTGCTCGCCCTCGGGCCAGTGCGGCTGCTGCACGGTGCTCATCGACGGGAAGGCGTCGATCAGCTGCCAGATGTCGCTCGAGCGCATCGCCGACAAGTCGGTCGTGACCCTCGAGGGCTTCTCCGCCGAGGAGCGTGACCGCTTCGCCCGGGTCTTCGCCGCCACCGGGGCGCTCCAGTGCGGCTTTTGCACCCCGGGCATCCTCGTGCGCACGAAGGCCCTCTTGGACAAGAAGGGCTCCTCGCTCACCCGCGAGGACGCCTCCCGGCATCTCGGCGCCCACCTGTGCCGCTGCACCGGCTACAAGAAGATCCTCGACGCCGTCGAGCTCCTCGTCTCCGGCGGCGAGGTCGAGCCAGAGCTCCCCCGCGGGGTCGGCACGCGCGGCATCCGCTACGAGGCGGCCGAGCTCGCCCTCGGCGACCGCGCCTACGTCGACGACCTCCGCGTGCCGGCCATGGCGCACGGGGCACTGCGCCTGGCCGACCACGCCAGGGCCGAGGTGCTCTCGATCGACACCTCCTCCGCCTGCGCCGTCGAGGGCGTGATCGCGGTCTTTGGAGCCGCAGACGTGCCCGGGGAGCTGCGCGTCGGCATCATCGAGAAGGACTGGCCGGTCTTCATCCCCCCCGGCGGCGTCACGGCTTATCTCGGCGACGTGCTCGCCATCGTCGTCGCCGAGACCCGCGAGATCGCCCGCGCGGCCGCCGCCCGAATCGACGTCTCCTACCGCGAGCTGCGGCCGATCACCGACCCGGTCTCGGCCATCGACGACCCCGAGAACGCCGTCTGGCGGCTTTCCGGCAACGTGCTCTCGCGCTCGGCCTATCGCCGCGGCGACGTCGACGCGGCCCTCGCCGCCTCGGTCCACAAAGTCCACGAGGTCTTCCAGACCCAACGGGTCGAGCACGCCTTCCTCGAGCCCGAGGCGACCCTGGCGGTGCCCGAGGACGGTGGAGTGTTGCGCGTCTACTCGGGGGGCCAGGGGGTGTGGGACGACCGTGACCAGATAGCAAGCGTGCTCGGGGTACCGGGCGAGCGCGTCGTCGTCGAGCTCGTCTCGAACGGAGGGGCATTTGGAGGCAAGGAGGACATGTCGAACCAGGCGCAGACGGCCCTCGCCGCCCATCTCGTCGACCGTCCCGTCAAGTGCACGCTGAGTAGGGAGGAGTCGCTCCTCCTGCACGCCAAGCGCCACCCGATCCGCCTCGAGTACTGGGCGGGCTGCGACGTTGACGGGGTGCTCGGCGCCATCCGGGCCCGCATGATCGGGGACTCGGGGCCGTACGCCTCGGTCGGCATGAAGGTCCTCGAGCGGGCGGCCGGGCACGCCTGCGGGCCGTACCGCTGCCCGGCCGTCGACGTGGAGGCGATCGCCGTCCGTACGAACAACCCCGTCTGCGGCGCCTTCCGCGGCTTCGGGGCGAACCAGGCGCAATTCGCCATGGAGGGGGTCATGGACCGCCTCGC
>JBOGHY010000095.1:0-37551 GCA_050742375.1 Acidimicrobiales bacterium
ACGTCTCCACGGCCGCGGCCGTGTTGTGGAGGCTGCGGGCACGCTGGCGGTCGGCCGAGCACCCGACGTTCTCGGCCGGGGTGTGTGTCCACAAGACCGGCACCTCCGCTCAGACCCTTACCCAGGCGGATCTCGCCCTCTACGAGGCGAAGCGGGCGGGCCGGGACTGCTGGCGACTCCCGACGGCGACGAGATCCGGGCCTGTCACCGAGCCGGCAGCCGCCGAGCACGAGACCCCTTTGCTGGCCCGGCCGGCAACTGCCCAGCCGGAAGTGCAGCTGGCCTCGCACTGAGGGCGGTCGCCTGCGACGAAGGCCGGCGTCGAGTGCCAGGCCTAAAGAGCCAGGCTCGCCACGGATGGCGTCCATGCCGTCGACCATCGCCGTTGGCTACAGCGCATCGAGCACGCCGTAGGCCGGCATTACCGCCCTGTCGGTCAGCGCCTCGCTGTCCTCGATGCGCCGCCGGTCGGTCTCGGCGACCTCGGGGACGTCGCCTTTGGGCCGGCCGAACACCGTCATGGAGGTAGTGGGCCCGCTTCGGAGTGAGCCAGCAGGCGAGGACCGCGAGGAGGTGGGCGCTGCCCCGCAGCTCGCGCAGCACCGAGACGAGCTGCATCGCCCGTGCCGGGGGACGGTGGCCATAGGTTCGCTCCGAGCGGCGGCGTAAAGGGTGAGCCCGGCGAGGTCGGCGTCGTCGTTCACTGCCCCGGGCGCCTCGCAGAAGGCTTCGAGTCTCGCGATGCCCGCCAGCTTTGCCCGCCCATGATCTCCGCAGCACTCGAAGTAGGTCCGTGCGGCCTCTCTCGGTGACAACTTCTCGCGCCCCGTGTTCCAGGTGTTCCGCACCACCTCGGGGTTGAAGTACCCAAAGGCGAAGCAACAGCTCCGTAATGCAACATCAAAGTGTCCATTGCACAAGACGCAAGGGAGATACCGCCCTTGGTGGCGGTCGGCAGTCAGCCTCCGGCCCCGCCCGCCGGGCCGCCCGTGGAACGGCCAGCGGCTTCGTCGATGCAGGCGAGCACTCGCTCGGGCGTGATCGGGAGCTCGGTGGGCCAGGCTCCCACGGCGTCGGCGATGGCCCCGGCAACCGCCCCGAGGGGCGGGCCGATCGGGGGCTCTCCGATCCCTCGCGCTCCGAACGGACCGAGGCCTTCCCCTGACTCGAGGACGGCAGTCGAGAGCTCCGGCAGGTCGGTAAAGGTAGGGATGAGGTACTGGAAGAGCCCACCGGTGAGGTTGACGCCGTTCTCGAGGACCACTTCCTCCAAGAGCGCCATGCCGATCCCCTGGGCGGCGCCGCCGCTTATCTGGCCGGCCACCGAGAGCGGATTGATGGCGCGACCGACGTCGTGGGCGGCCACGTACCCGAGCAGCGTCACCTCACCCGTGTCGCGGTCCACCTCGACATCACAAAGATGCGTACCGAAGGTGAAGTCGGGAAAGACCCGGTCCGTCTCGAGATCCTTTACGACTGGGTGCCCCTTCGGCCCGAAGAAGGTCCCGAGCGCCTCGATGGGGACGTTGCGCCGGCGGCAGGTCGCCAGCGCGTCGGGCAGCAGAACCCTTGTCGATGCGCCGACGACGGCGCCCTCTCCCATCCGCAACGACTTGAACGGCACGCGCTCCTCGTCGGCCACCGCCGCAACGATCTTGTCACGCAGCTCCCTGCAGGCTGTGTAGGCGGCGTTGCCCGACATGAGGAGCTGGCGCGTCGCCGTCGTCGTACCCGCCAGCGGCGTGAGCGACGAGTCGCCGAAGTGCACCGTTATGTCGTCGACAGGTACGCCCAGTACCTCAGAGGCGATCTGGGCGAGAGAGGACGCCTGCCCGCCGCCTATGTCGGGTACCCCGCAGCGAAGCGTGAGAGAGCCGTCGAGCTGGAAGCCTACCCAGGCGGCCGCAGAGTCGTTGAGCCACACGAGACGCCCGTATGACTGCATGTTCGACGCGATCGCCCGGCCTACGGCCTGCCGCTCCCCCGAGGGCTCGGGCTTGGCGCCGGCCTTCTCGTAGCAGGCGTCGATCGTCTCGGCGAGGAGGACCTCTGTCTCGATGCGCTGGCCGACGGGGAGGCGGTCTCCCCTTGCGAGGGCGTTGCGCTTGCGGAGCTCGCCCGGGGCGATGCCGAGAGCCGAAGCGAGGCGGTTCATCTGGGACTCGTAGCCGAAGACGACCTGCATCCCCCCGAAGCCGCGGAAGGCCGACGTGGGTGGGTTGTTCGTGTAGACGCAGCGCGCCCGCAACCGCACGGCGCCCGCCTTGTAGGGCCCGCAGGCATGGACCGAGGAGTAGAGCAGCACAAGGGCCGACATGTAGGCGTAGGCGCCCGAGTCCGAGGTTATGTCGACGTCCTGGGCGAGGATCGTGCCATCGGAGCTGGCGGCGGTCCGGTACTGCATGCGCATCGGGTGGCGCTTCGCCCGGCCAAGGAGGGACTCGTCCCGGGTCCACTGCATGCGCACGGGCCGGCCGGTACGCCAGGCGGCGACCGCGAGGTACGGCTCGACGGTCATGTCCTCTTTGCCGCCGAAGCCGCCGCCGACATAGGGGGCGATCACGCGCACCTTCGACTCCGGTATCGCGAGGATCCTCGCCACGTCGCGGTAGTGCTCCACGACCTGGGTGGAGACCCGGATGGTGAGGGCCCCGGCGCCGTCCATCCAGGCCACGCCGGCCTCGGGCTCGAGGTAGGCGTGGTCGACGAACTGGGTACGGTACTCGCCCTCCACGACCACGTCCGCTCGTGCGATGGCGGCCTCGACCTCGCCCCGGTCGATGTCCCACTCGGCGAGCAGGTTCGTCGTTCCGTGGACCGCCGGAGCCCCGGGGGCGAGCGCCTCGGCCGGGTCGAAGACGCCAGGGATCTCCTCGGTCTCGACCTCGACGAGTTCGCAGGCTTCCGCCAGAACGTCCTCGCTCTCGGCCACGACGAGCGCCACCGGCTCGCCGTGAAAGCGGATTCTCTCGGTGGCGAGTACCTCCATGCTGGCGCGCAGCGTCGAGACCCGGATGGTCTGGCCGGGAACGTCGACCCAGATCGTGTTGTGCGGGACGTCCTCTCCGAGGTAGACCGCGACCACGTCCGGCAGCTCGAGGGCGCGAGAGACGTCGCGCCGCACAATCCGGGCCGATGGCACCTGCGCGCGGACGAGGCGGGCGTGCAGCATTCCCGGCAGCGCGAAGTCGCCGGCGTAGCTCGTCCTTGCCGTCACCTTCTCCAGCTGGTCGTGCCGGGCTATCGGCTGGTGGACGACCCGCAGCTCGTCGAGCTTCGAGGACTGGATCTCCTCGCTTGTCATGCGCCCCGTCCCTTCGCCGGGGCGGCCTCGCGCACGCCCTCGTCGTGCGCCCCCTCATCCAGTGCCCGCTCGACAGCGTCGAGGATCGGCCCGTAGCCCGTGCAGCGACACAGGTTGCCGTGGAGCGCCTGGCGAATCTCGCCCCTCGACGGCCGCCCGCCGGCTGCAAGCAGGGCCGAGGCGGCGACGATCATTCCCGGGGTGCAAAAGCCGCACTGGGCGGCATGGCACTCATAAAAGGCGCGTTGCAGCACCGAGAGAGCGCCGTCGCTCTCACAAAGGCCGGACGCTGTGACGATCGCCGCCCCCTCGACCTGGGCGGCGAGCACGATGCAGCTCGATACGGGCTTCCCGTCGACGAGCACCGTGCAGGCCCCGCAGACCCCCTCGCCGCAGCCGTACTTGGGATCGGTCACCCCGGCCAGGTCGCGCAGCCATCGCAGCAGCGACAGGTGGACGCCCCCGGTACGGGTCACCTTCCTGCCGTTCACGACGAAGCTCAGCGCGGCCTCGTGGCTCATGCTGCTTCCGACCTTGCAAAAGCCTCGTCGAGCGCCCGCCTAACGAGCACCGGGAGCACCCGCCGGCGGTGGGCGGCCGAGGCGTTGGCGTCGCTCGGCGGCTGCAGGGGCTCGGTGATCGCCGAGCGCTCGGCGAGCTCGGCGCGTCCGGCGCCCGAGAGGGTCACCTCGACCGCGCCGAGGCGCATGGGCCGCTCGCCGACCCCGCCGACCGCGAGCCTCGCCTCGACCACCTCTCCCCCGGCGGTGCGCACCAGAGCGGCCACAGCCGCATAGGCAAAGTCGCCGGAGCGCCGGGCAAGCTCGAGGAAACTCCAGCCCCAGCCGGGCCCGAGCACCGGCACCCGCACCGCGGTGAGCACCTCGTCGAATGCGAGCTGGGTCGAGAAGAAAGAGACCGCCAGCTCCTCGGCTGGGATCTCGCGCTCGGAGCGGCCGTCGCTCACCTGGACCCTGGCGCCGAGGGCTGTCATGACCAGGGGAATCTCGGCCGCGGGGTCGGCATGCGCGAGGCTGCCTCCGAGCGTTCCCCGGTTGCGCACGCGACCGTTGCCGACGTGGCGGGCCGCCTCGGCGACGAGGGGGAGGTGGCGCCTCACCGCCTCGACGCCCGCCAGCTCGGCATGGGTGACGAGGGCGCCGAGGGTGACAAAGCCGTCTGAGGCGACCGCTTCGACGCCAGGGAGCCCCTCGAGGCGCGAGATGTCGACGACGACGTCACAGTACAAGAGCCCGGCGTTCATCATCGGCAGGAGGCTCTGACCCCCCGAGAGCACCTTGGCCGCCTCGCCGTGGCTGCGCAAGAGGTCGCAAGCTTCACCGAGCGTGGTCGCCCGTTCGTATGCAAAGGGCTTCAGGAACACTGGCTCGGGGGCGGGCTCCAGCCCGCCTCGAGGCCGAGGACCTTCTCGGCGTTCGTGCTCGCCATCTTCTTCAGGTAATCGAAGGGCACCCCGACATCGAGCAGCGCCGCGAACAGCATCCGCAGGCCCTCGGGGTGCGGCGGGCCGGCGAACTGCCCGAGATCTGAGCCGAAGACGAGGTTCTCGCCCTTCAGCTCGTTGATCCAGCCGGCGAGCTCGCCCGGCTGCTGCTCCCAGAAGATCGGCGACACACAAGAGGAAGCGACGTACTCGATGGTCGCCCCCTGTGCTAGCAGCTCTTTTTGCACCTCGAGGTCCAGTTTGCACAGCGACCAGTTGGCATGCGTCACGATGAAGCGTGTGACTCCGGCGTCCCGGGCCGCCGACAGCAGCGCCCGTATCTCGGCCAACGACAGGTGCCCGGTCGCGAGGGCGACGTCGTTCTCGGCCACGATCTCGCAGATAGTGCGGGCGGCGGGCACGAGCGTCTCCCCGTCCTCCTCGAAGATCGTCACGCCCTCGCCCGGCAGCTGGCGGCGCAGCCGCCCGAACTGGGGGTAGTCCGGCATCGCGAAGTACTCGGCGTGGTGCTTGGCGTGGTTGGAGGGCATCCAGATCACTCGGGCTCCGTAGTGGATCGCCGCCTCGGCCACGTAGGCATTCAGGCCCCCCACCGAGCGGTTGAGCACGACCGCGCCCATCGCCTCGACTCCCGGGTACATGCGGTTGACGTAGTAGGCACGCCCGGTCGTAGAGGAGTCGTGGTCTTTCAGCACGAAGCCGCGCATGCCGGCCTCGCCCGCCGCCTCCGCGAGAGCGGCATCGTCGATGTGCCGGTTGAACAGCGCAGGCGCGGTATGGGCGTGCATGTCGATGGCGCCGCGAAGGAGCTCGAGGTCGGGGCGGTCCTTCACGTCGTCTTCTCCAGGGCTCTCAATTCACCTCTCAACTCACGAAAGAGCTTCTCGGCCCGTGGAAGCTGATGGTATCATCGCCGCCGTCAACGCCGCTGGGAAGCGAGGTGAACCGTGCCCCTTATCGAGGTGAAGGCCGTGGAAGGACGCTTAGAGAAGGACGGGACGACCGAGAGGCTCATCTCTGCCCTGACCGATGCCGCATGCGGGGTGTTCGGTGAGGAGTCGAGAGGCGACATCTGGGTGGTCGTCGAGGGCGTGTCGCCGTCGCGCTTCGGCGTGGGCGGGCGCCCCCTCGGCTGAGGGGACCAGGTGACCGCCCGGCTGCTGTCGACGAGCCTCACGGCCGGCGACGCAGAAAGCCCTCAGATCGTCGGCGGGCGAGGGGCTTTCTTCGAGCTGGCGGACGGGCGGCTGCTGCTTGACGCCAGCAACACGGCATGTCCTCTCGGACACTGTCATCCCGAGGTCGTCGAGGCCTGCGTGAAGGCCGCCGGTGCGCCGGTGCTCAACGAGGGGTGGCGCTGGCGCGAGCGGGACCAGGCGGCCGAGGACCTTTTGTCGGTCGCCTTCGCCGGGGAGGACTGGGTCGGCGCCGTGCGGTTCTTCGTCAGCGCGAGCGAGGCCAACGACGCCGTGGCGGCCCTCTGCCAGGGGATCACCGGCAAAGCTCCCCTCGTCACCCGCGAGCGCGCCTACCACGGCGGGACCGGGCTGTCGCGCGAGCTCACGGTCCAGCCGCAGTGGCACGGCGGGCTCTCGTCGCCGAGGGCCGTCGAGGCCCCGCCCCGCCTTGCCGAGATCCGGGAGATCGCCTGCCCTCGTGGCTCGAGAGTGACGGGTGATCCGGGGATCGCCCTCGACGAGCCGTGGCGCGAGGCCACGCGCTCGCGCCTCGACCAAGCGGCCGTCGTGCTGCTCGACTACAGCCAGGGCGGGACCTACCACCGACCCGAGTACCAGGACGCCGTCGCCTCGCTCGCCCGCGAGACCGGCACATTGTGGATCGCAGACGAGACTGTGACCGGCTTCGGCAGGGTCGGAGGCTGGTTCCAGTTCCAGCACGCCAAGTCGCGCCCCGACTTCGTGACCCTCGGCAAGTGCATGACCGCAGGGGGCGGACCGGGCGGCGCCGTCGTCGTGTCCAAGGAGATCCTCGCCCACATGGACGGCGCCAGCTGGCAGAGCTACTCCACCTACAGGGCGCACCCCGTCGCGATGGCAGCACTTCGCGCCCACCTCCGGGTCTCCAAGCGCGACGGCGTCTACGACCGGGCACGGACCCTCGATCCCCACATGCTGGAGCGGCTCTCCAAGCTCGCCGCCGACCATCCAAGCGTCGCCCGTGTGGACGGCCGCGGCCTGCACTGGACCGTCGAGCTGCACGGCCCGGACTGGAGGACCTGGCGGGGCCAGGAGACCGAGCCGCTCGCGAGCAAGGTGGTCGCGGCCGCAGCACAGGCCGGTGCACTCATAGCCACGAGCGGCGAGCAGACCTCTCTTTTCATCGCCCCGCCACTCGTGGTGTCGGCGGGCGAGCTCGACGTCGTCTTCGAGGCTCTCGACCATGGTCTCGGGCTCGCAGACGACTTGACTGCGACGCCGTCAAGATGAGTAGGGCGGGGATGCCGCAAGGAACGACCGGTACCCTCGGGAGTCTCGAGGCGAGCCCGCAGGCCGACGGGGCAAGAGCCACCGGGGCGCGTGCCGCCGGGGCAGGCGTCATCGGGCGTCGCGGCCGAGCTCGAGAGGTCGGCCGGCCGCCCTTCCAGGTGCTCGATCGGACCTTTGCCATCCTCGGGGTATTCGCCGAGTCGACCCCGGAGTGGAGCACGAGCGAGATCGCCCGAGCTCTCGAGCTCCCCGTCCCGAGCGTGCACCGGATCCTGTCGGCGCTCAGGCGCCTCGGGTACGTCTCACAGGACCCGCAGACCAAGCGCTTCTGTCTCGGGGCTGGCGCTTTGTCGCTCGGCACGAGGGCGCGCGCTGTCGCAGACCTGCGGACTGTCGCCCTCGGGCCCCTGAGGCAGCTGTCGCGCCAGCTCGACGAGACAGCGCTGCTTACGGGTCTCAGCCCGGGTCGCGACTCGAGCGTCTGCCTAGAGCGGGTCGAGAGCCTGCTGCCGCTCCGCCTCTCGGTGGAACCCGGCCACCAGCTCCCGCTGCATGCCGGGGCCTCGCAGAAGGCGCTTTTGGCCTTCATGCCGGAGGTGGAGGTACGGGCGGTCCTCGGCGGCGAGCTGGCACGGCTGTGCCGCTCGACCATCACGGATCCCCGGCGGCTCGACGCCGAGCTGCAGCTCACTCGCGAGCGGGGATTTGCCAGCAGCTGCGAGGAGACGAACCTCGGCGTATGGGGGGTCGCCGTTCCGATCGTCTCGCACGCGGACGTCACATGTGCCGTCGGCGTGGCAGGCCCGATGGCGCGACTCTCCAACGAGATCGTGCGTAGGACGGTCCACCTCACCCATGCCGCCGCCGCCGAGGTGGCCGCTTCCTTGGCCGGCCTCGTGCCCCGCCTGGTGGTCTCCAAGGAGATCGCCGGCCTTACCACAGAGACGAAGTGACGATGGGCGAGACGAGCGCGTCCGCAAGGGTCGCGATAGTCACCGGTGGCGGCAAGGGGATAGGAGCCGCCGTCTCCGAGGCGCTCGTTTTGAGAGGCGCCGACGTCGCCGTCCTCGGGCGCGACCTCGCCGTGCTGGAGGAGCACGCCGCGGCAGTCGAAGCCAAGCACCCAGGCCGAGACGCCGCCGCGATCCGATGCGACGTAACAGAAGAGCCGCAGGTCGCTCACGCCACGGCCGAGGTCATAGAGCGCTTCGGTCGCCTGGACATCCTCGTCAACGCTGCCGGGGGTACCGGCCCGATCGAGACGCCTGCGAGCGAGTACCCGGCCGAGGAGCTGATGGCAATCCTGCGCCTCAACGTGCTCGGGACATTTCTGCCGTGCAAGCACGCCATACCGCACCTCATCGCCGCCGGCGGCGGGCGCATCGTCAATCTGGCGGGAACTTCAGGGCTCAGGGGATACCGCAACCGCAGCGGCTATTCGGCATCCAAATGGGCGGTGCGCGGCCTTACCCGCACCCTTGCCCTCGAGCTCGGCCCCCATGACATCACGGTCAACACGGTCTGCCCGAACGTGACCCATGGCGCCCGCATGGACGCGATCGTGCGGGTCAAGGCCGAAAAGACGGGCCGGAGCGAGAAGGAGGTCTACGACGACTTCACCGCGCAGACCGCCCTCGGCCGCTTCGTCGAGGAGGATGACATCGCCGCCGCGGTCTGCTTCCTCGTCTCCGACCAGGCCCGCAACATCACCGGCCACGACATCCCTGTCGACGCCGGCTGGGACGTTTGAGAGGATAGATGGCCATCGAGTTCGGACTTGCCTTAGAGAACTTCACACCAAAGCGCAAGGCGCCTGGCATCGAGAGCCTCCTCGACTACTCGACTAGAGCCGAGGAACTCGGCTTCGCCTCCCTGTGGGCCTGGGACCACCTCTTCTTGGGGTCGAGGCAGGGCTTTCCTTTCTTCGAGTCCCTCACCACGCTCGCCCTGCTCGCCTCGCGCACGCGCCGGGTCACCCTTGGGACCGGAGTGCTCGTGCTGCCCATCCGTGAGCCGGCCGTGCTGGCCAAGGTGACCTCCACTGTCCAGACGGCAAGCGGCGGGCGTCTCTGCCTCGGCCTGGCAGCCGGATGGTACGAGCGCGAGTTCGACGCGACAGCGGTCCCCTTCGCCGACCGCGGCCGGATCTTCGAGCGCAACCTCGAGATCCTTCACCGCCTGTGGGAGGAAGAGGACGTGAGCGGCGAGTACGACGGCCGCGTCTTCAAGCACGTGCGGATGCTGCCCCGGCCCGAGCCGCGCCCGCAGGTGCTGATCGGCGGCTACGTCGACCGGGTCCTCAAGAGGGTGGCGACGCAGAGCGACGGCTGGCTCACCTACTTCTACACGGCCGAGAGCTTCGAACGCTCCTGGGCCAAGATCGTCGGCTTCGCCGAGGCCGGAGGGCGGGACCCCGACGGTCTTTCGAACGTCGCCCAGGTCCCGTTCTGCGTCGACGCCTCATTCGAGGCGGCAACCGAGAAAGTGAACGCCTACCTCGCCGAGTACTTCGACATGCCAGCCTGGAGCGAGTCGACCGCCGAGAGCTCGGTGCGCGGCACTGCCGAGCAGTGCGCCGAACAGATCGCTGCCTACGAGAAGGCAGGCGTGCAACACCTCGTCTTTTGCCCCCGTGACTACGAGATGGAGCAGGTCGAACGGCTGGCGAGCGAGGTGCTGCCCCTTGTCGGCTGGAAGGGGGCGGCAGCGGGATCGTGAACGGCGCGCTGAACACGAGCGCCGGCTTCCGCCGGGCACGCCAGGAGCTCGAAGACACGTACCGGCCACACGTCGACAAGCTGACGAGCGCCGGCGAGGCCACAGTGGAGCTGATAGCCGACTCCGACCATGTCGCAGTCGGCGGCACGTGCTACTCGCGTACGCCCACGGCCCTGTTGTTTGCGATGCTCCGATCCCATCGTCGCGACCTCACTTTGTCACGACCTTTGTCGTGCTACGAGGTCGAGCTGGCACTGGCAAGCGGGGCATGCAGCCGTGTCGTGACGAGCTGGGTCGGGATCGGGCTGCGCTGGGGGCTGCCCCTCGTGCTCCGCCACTACGTCGAGCACGGCCTTGCCACCTACGAGGAGTGGAGCCATCTCGCGCTCGGCCTTCGCTACAAGGCCGGCGCCATGGGCGTTCCCTTCCTCCCCGGCCTCAGCATGCTCGGCTCGGACCTCGCGAGAGCCGACGACCTGAGGACGGTCACCTGCCCCTATACCGGCTCCGAGCTGGCCGCCTTCCCGGCTCTCAACCCCGACGTGGCCTTGGTCCACGTCCACCGGGCGGATCGCCACGGCAATGCGCAGGTCGACGGCTACTGGCACATGGACGTCGACATGGCGCGAGCCGCGCGCAGGGTGATCGTGAGCGCGGAGAGGATCGTCACGACCGAGGAGATCATGAGGAGGCCCACCACGACGATGCTGCCGCACTTCGCCGTCGATGCGGTGGTCGAGGCGCCTTTCGGCTCGTACCCGTCAGAGATGTACGGCTCGTACGAGGCCGACTTCGCCCACTTCGACACCTACAGCGAGCTCGTGCGGCACGATGGCCCCGAAGGGGCGCGGCGCTACGTGGAGGAGAACGCAGAGCAGCCGCGGGACTTCGCGGCCTTCCTCGACACCGTCGGACCGGACCACCTCGCTGGCCTCAGGCTCGGGGCAGAAAAGCTGATGCCGAGATGAGCGACGCGACACCCGTGCCCGAGGACGCGGCGGCCGTCGGCGCCGGTGCGGACGACCCCACCCCCGAGGAGGTGATGGCGGTAAGCGCCAGCCGGCTCCTCGAGGACCACCGGGTAGTCTTCGCGGGCGTCGGGATGCCGCTGCTCGCCTCTGCGCTCGCCCGGCGGCGGCACGCCCCCAACCTCACGATCGTCCTCGAGGGAGGGATCA
This sequence comes from Acidimicrobiales bacterium, assembly GCA_050742375.1. GTDB lineage: Bacteria > Actinomycetota > Acidimicrobiia > Acidimicrobiales > Bog-793 > JAKATT01. The sequence goes on from JBOGHY010000095.1 coordinate 11,113, forward strand.
TCGGCACCCAGCTGCTCCCCGGCCACCTGCCCGTGTCGACCAACGAGATGCGGGCCGCCTTCGGGGCGCAGATGCTCACAGACGTCACCGACATCTTCCTTCTCGCCCAGCGCGGCTACTTCGACTACGGCTTCCTCGGGGCAGCCCAGGTGGACATGTTCGGCAACATCAACACGAGCGTGATCGGCGACCGGACCCAACCGAAGGTCCGCCTTCCGGGGAGCGGTGGGGCCAACGACATCATCTCGCTCTGCAACACCACCTTCATCGTCACCGCCCACGAGCCGAGGCGCTTCGTCGAGCGGGTGGACTTCGTGACGAGCCCGGGCTACCTCGATGGCGCCGACAGCCGGGAGAAGGCTGGCCTCCTCGTAGGACGACTCGGGGCGGTCATCACGGACCTGGCCCTCATGGACTTCGAACCCGGCAGCCGGCGGATGCGCTTGAAGGCGCTCCAGCCGGGCGTGAGCGTAGAAGATGTCCGGTCGCGCACGGGCTTCGAGCTCCTTGTCGCAGAGGATGTCTCGACGCTCCCGCCTCCCTCGGTAGAACAGATCGACATATACCGCAACCTTTCAGGCGCCAGTGGGCACCGGAGGTCGATGTGAACAGTGAGAACCAGCGGGTGGGTCTGCTTCTCCCCTCGTCGAACACGATGATGGAGCCCGACTTCACCTCGGGGCTGCCTGCGGGCGTGACCCTCCACAGCGCCAGGATGTACATGGAGGACACGACTCCCGAGGGCGAGGGCCGGATGCTCGACGAGTTCGTGATGGGGCCGGCGCGTGACGTCGGGACGGCGCGCCCGCACGTGGTCGTCTTCGGCTGCACGAGCGCAGGAGCGCTGCGCGGGAACGACTACGACGCAGAGCTGTGCGCCCGCATCAGCGAGGTGACGGGCGTGCCGACGATGAGCACCATCGGGTCGGTGCGGGCTGCTCTCGCGTCGTCGGGTGCAAGGCGCGTGGGCATCGTCACCCCTTACGTAAACGAGCTCAACTCCAAGATCGCCGCCAGCATCGAGGCCGACGGCATGGAGGTCGTCCGGATCGCCGGCCTTGGCATAACCGAAAATTTCGCCATCGCCCGGGTCGAACCAGACGACATCGTCGCCTTCGCGCTCACGAGCCTCGAGGGGGCCGACATCGACCTCGTCTTTGCGTCCTGCACCAACTTCGCCGCCACGAGCGCCCGGGCTGCCATCTCCGAGCGGCTCGGCCTCCCGGTCGTCACGAGCAATCAAGCGGTGCTCGCCGCCACCGTCGAGCACCTCGGGCGGCAGGCGGCCGCCTGAGCCGGCGGAGACCATGGGTGCTGCTCCCTTCGACTACCTGAGCGTCGAGAGCTACGACGACGCTGTCGAGGCCCTCCAACAAGGAGGCGACGAGGCCCGGGTTATAGCCGGCGGCCAGAGCCTGCTGGCGATGATGAACCTGCGCCTCGCACGCCCGAGCATGCTCGTCGACCTCAACCCCATCGGCTCGGAGCCGCCCGCCGCCGACGGCGGCACGCTTCGTCTCGGGGCCCTCACGAGGTACCGCAGCCTGCTTGAAGAGCCGCTCGTGCAGCTCCACTGCCCGCTGCTCGCCGAGGCGGCCTGGTACGTGGGCAACGTGCGTGTCCGGAATCGGGGGACGATCGCCGGCAGCCTCGCGCATGCCGATCCGACCTCGGAGCTGGCCGCCGCGTGCATCGTCCTCGGTACGAGCGTCGTGGCCCAGGGCCCTCAGGGCACGCGGACCATCGCGCTCGACGACCTGCTCGTCTCTTACCTCACCACCTCCCTTGAGTCGGCCGAGGTCATCACCGACGTCCTGGTGCCCTGCAGGCAGCAGCGGGAGGGCTTCGGCTTCAAGGAGATGGTGAGGCGAACCTCTGACCTCGCCATCGTGGCGGCGGCCGCCCGGGTCCGCCTCGAAGGTGGAGAAGGGGTCGTCTCTGAGGTCGCACTCTCCCTTGCGGGCGTGTCCGACCGAGTCCTGCTAGTCGGCGGCGACCTTCTGGCCGGGCTGGTGGGGAGCCCCCTTGACAGGGCGCGCCTTTTTGAGCTCACGACGGACGTCGCCGCCAGCACCGAACCGCCGAGCGACGTGCACGCCTCGGGCGAGTACCGCAGGCGCCTCGTCGAGGTGCTGAGCCGGCGGGCGATAGAAGCTGCTTTCGAACAGGCTCGGAGCGCCTGAGTGGCCGGGCCGTGGCCGGCCAGCTCTGAATGGAGGTCCTGAGGTGGCCGGAGAGCGAGCGATCAGCCTGGAGGTGAACGGCCGCAGGCACGACCTGTGGTTGAGAGCCAGCGCCTCGCTCCTCGACGTCCTCCATGATGACCTCGGTTTCGGCGAGGTGCGCTACGGATGCGGCGAGGGCGTCTGCGGCACGTGCACCATCCTGCTCGACGGTGAGCCAGTGAGCGCCTGCCTCATGCTTGCGGTCCAGGCCGAAGGCCACGCGGTCACGACAGTGGCGGGCCTTGCCGCACAAGGACAGGAGATGCACCGCCTGCAGGAGTGCTTCCTCAAGGCCGGGGCTCTCCAATGCGGCTTCTGCACGCCCGGGATGATCCTCACCTCCTACGCCCTCTGCGAGCGGATGGGCAGGCCAAGCCGGGAACAGGTGCGCTACGAGCTCATCGGCAACCTCTGCCGCTGCACCGGTTATGCCAAGATCTTCGAGGCGATCGACGAGTACTCCGGTGCCAGCGGCTCTGGCCCGGCGGAGCAGCCGGCGTGACCAGGACGCCCACGATCGCCCCGCCGCCCACCGAGGAGCACGCCGCAGAGGCCTATCGCATCGTCGGCCAGCCAGTGGTCTCTCACGACTTCGTCGAGAAGGTGAAGGGCTCGCTCGCCTACGCGGCCGACTGGCAGCTGCCTGGAATGCTGACCGGGCGCGTGGTCCGCTCCGAGGTGCCGAGCGCTCTCATCACTGGCATCGACGTGTCACAGGCAGCGGCCCTGCCGGGCGTAGTAGCCGTGCTCACTGCCAAGGACGTGCCGAACAACCGCATCGTCGAGGTGGCAAGCGGAGGCCTCGGGGAGCTGGAGATCGCCATGCCGGTGCTGGCAGAGGAGCGCGTTCGCTACCTCGGCGAACCCGTCGCTCTCGTCGCGGCCGCCACTCCCGAGATCGCCGCCGAAGCGGCCGAGCTCGTCGACGTCGCCTACGAGGAGCTGCCCGGCGTCTTCGACATCGAGACGGCCCTCGACGAAGCCGCCCCGAAAGTTCACGACCCAGGAAATGTCCTTGTCACCTGGCAGATCCGCTCGGGTGACGCCGAGGCGACGATGGGCGAGGCCGAGGTGGTCGTAGACGGCGAGTACCGCTGCCAACGCGTCGAGCACGCCTATCTCGAACCCGAGGCAGGAGTCGCCTGGATCGACGGCGGGGTCCTCGTACTAAGAGTCGCCACCCAGGTCGTCGAGCACGCCGAGGAGGTCGCCTCGATCCTCGGCCTCCCGCTCAACAAGGTGAGGGTGATCGCCACGTACATGGGAGGTGGCTTCGGCGGCAAGGAGGACATGACCGTCGAGCCCTACATCGCCCTCCTCGCCTGGCACACGCGGCGACCCGTCCGGATGATCTTCGAGCGCCAGGAGTCTCTCGTGGCGACCACCAAGCGTCACTCGCTCACGATGAGGTACCGCACCGGGGCCCGCAGGGACGGCACCGTCGTCGCCCAGCACGTCGAGATCGACGGCGACGCGGGGGCCTACCCGTACCTGTCCCCGAGGGTGCTCTTCGCAGCTGCCGCCTGCGCGACCGGGCCGTACCGGGTCCCGAACGTCTCGGTGGTGGCCCGCGCCATCTTCACCAACCAGGTTCCCGCCAGCGCCTTCCGGGGCTTCGGGGCGATGCAGGTGACCTTCGGCTACGAGGCCCAGCTCGATCTGTTGGCGGCGCGCCTCGGGCTTTCGCGGACCGAGGTGAGGCGGCGCAACTTCCTCAAAAAAGGCGAGCTGCTCCCGACAGGAGAGGCGCTGCAGACCTGCGTCGAGGTGGAGCGAACGATGGACGTGGCCCTCGAGAAGCTCGGGCCGCTGCCGCCCCCAGCTGATCCGGGCACGCTCGTCGGGCGAGGCTTTGCCTGCAACCGCCAGCCCTACGGGCGGACGATCTGGTTCGGGGACGAGGCCTCGGCATGGCTGAGCCTCGAGGAGGACGGGACCCTGCTGGTGCGCAGCGGCGTCACCGACCTAGGGGGCGGGCAGGCCGCAAGCCTGTGTCAGATCGCCTCCGAAGTGCTCGGAGTGGCCATGGACCTCATCAGTGTCTACATCGGCGACAGCGCCCTCAATCCCCCGGCCGGAGGGACCTTCGCGACGCGCCAGCTGTTCATGTCGGGCAATGCCGTCTTGAAAGCCGCCTCCGAGCTGCGCGACCGCCTCGCAACGGTCGCCTCGGAACTGCTCGGGGGGCCCGCCGGAGGCCTCGTCTTCGCCGACGGGCGGGTCAGCGTCCGGGAACAAGAGCCTGGCACCCCTGCGCCCGCCGGCCAGGCAGACGACGAGCCCGCCTACCTCACCCTCGCCGAGCTGGCAGCGGCCTGCCGAGGGCGTGGCGTGTCGACGTCGCTTCTCTCGACCTGGCATGCCCCGACGGGGAGCTTCGATCCCCGGACCGGTCGGGGGGACACCTTTCCCGACTACACCTACGGAACCCATGCGGCCGAGGTGGCTGTCGACGCCGAGACAGGCGAGGTCCGCGTCCTCAGGTACGTCGCCTGCCACGACGTAGGAAGGGCGATCAACCCTCTGCGCGTGGAGGGACAGATCCAAGGCGGCGCCATGCAGGGGCTGGGCTACGCCCTCACCGAGGACATGAGCCTCGACCAGGGTGTTCCTCAGTCGATGCTTTTTGCCGACTACCTCGTCCCCAACTCCTACGACTTCCCAGTCGTCGACGTGGCGATCGTCGAGAGCGGCGAGGGCAAAGGGCCACTCGGCGCCCGAGGGGTCGGCGAGCCGGCGATCGGGAACACTGCGGCTGCTGTCGCGAGCGCCGTCGAGGACGCCGTCGGCATCCGGCCGACCGAGCTGCCGATGACACCGGAGCGCATGTTGGCGCTGATCGACAAGGCCGGCGGCGCCACTCCAGGTCACACCGGCGGGAAAGAAAGGAGAGAGAAATGACAAGGCGTGTCTTCGGTGGACCGCTAGTCGACACCACGGGTGCGGTCGATCTCCACTGCCATCCCTATCCTGACCTCTTCCCCCGCCTGGCGGATGACTTCGACATCGTCCGCGGGGCGCTCGAGGCAGGGATGAAGGCGATCGTCCTCAAGTGCCACCACGAGAACACCGTCTCGCGCGCCTACCTCATGCAGCGGGTCTTCCCCGGCATAAGGGTTTACGGCGGCATCGTTCTCAACTACTACGTCGGGGGCCTCAACCCGGCAGCTGTCGAGGCGTCCCTGCGCCTTGGGGGCAAGGAGGTGTGGATGCCGACAGTCGACGCCGGCTACCACGCCGAGGTGCACGGCGGCACGGGCGGCTACGACTCCCAGCAAGGCGGCCGCAGCAAGGCGGAAGGGATCTGGGTGACCGACGGCGACAACAAGCTCCGCCCGGAGGTGAACGAGGTGCTCGAGCTCGTCGCCGAGCACCATGCGATCCTCGGTACCTGCCACCTCGCGCCGCGCGAGATCGTCGCCCTCGTGAGGGGTGCCCGCCACCTCGGCGTCGAGAAGATCGTCGTCACACACCCTTACTTCAAGGTTCCGAACCTCGACCTCGACACCCTCGAGGAGACGGCGAGGCTCGGCGCGATGCCGGAGTTCGGCTACTGCACCGTCTCGCCCGCCTGGCAGTACGCCGGGATCGACAAGATCGTCGCCGCCGTCGAGCGGATCGGGCCCTCTCGCTGCCTGCTTGTCTCGGACACCGGGCAGCGCCACAACCCGCTGCCGTCCGAGGCGCTTCGCATCCTCGCCCAGTGCGTGTTCGAGAAGGGGGTGGCGATGGACGACGTCCTGACCATGATCGGCCGCAACCCGCTCGACCTGCTCGACGTCGGCGCAGAGTCCGGTCCGAGCGAGGAGGACCTCGCATGGGCGAGAAGCCTCGTCGAGGACCCCTGCCGAGCAGGGGAGCCGGCGTGAGCGGCAGCCGGCCGGGTCCCGTCTCTCGGCTAGGGCGTCGGCGCAGCCCCTGCGTCTGCCACTGAGGCGGGGCTCTGCGCGAGCTCTGTCGGTATCTCCGTCCGCCCCATTATCCCGCGAGTCCCGAAATAGCGAGCGGCGAAGTAGTACATGACACAGCAGAGTACGAACCCGACGATCCAAGAGATGTCGGCACCACCCATCGCCGTCGCGGCGGGACCGACGAAGATCACCGGGTCGTTCATGAAGGGGAACTGTATGCCGATGGTTATCACGTAGATCGCGAGCGCCCACCAGTTCACCCACCCGTATATGCCGTTCTGCTTGTACAGTTGTCCTATGTCGTACTTGCCGCGGCGCACGATGTAGAAGTCCGTCAGGTTGATCGCGGTCCATGGTATGAGAAGGTAGAGGGTAAAGACGAGAAAGTCCTCGAGGTCGGCGAGAAAGTGGGCGCTTGCCGCGATGCCGATCGCCGAACCGATTGCTGCCACGACTGTCGTCGCCAGTATCCGGTAGTACCAGGCATTCGTCTTCGAGGCGAGCTTGCCAGAAGGAGAGATGATCGTGAAGAACACCAGGAAGGGCCCGTAGAGATTCCCGAAGTTCCCAGGAAGAACGCTGATGAGGAAGATTATGAGGAAGACCCACATTGCTGCCGGGAACAGCCCGGCCAGGTAACTCGGAGTGTTGGTGTTGAGAGCTCCGAGAGCGACCTGAGCGCCTACTGCTCCCAAGACGAACATGAGCGAGCCACCGATACCGGCACCGATGTAGGTGTAGACGAAGGTCTTCCAGCCAGGGGTGTCCTGCGGGAGATAGCGGGAGTAGTCAGACATATAAGGAGCCCAGGTCACCTGCCAGGCGACGACGAACGAGACGGCGAGAAGCACAAGGCCAGGAGCGTCGGAATGACTCGGCAGGTGAGCGGGCAGCGTCCTCACGAGCTCGACGAGGAGCGCGATGAATGCAGCTGCCTGCAGGAAGGCGGCGAACCTGGTGTAGCGGTGGAGCAAGTCGTAGCCGAACCAGACGACTACGAGGCAGCATGCGTTGATTATCATTATGCCCTCGGCTGTGGTCACGTGTATGAGGGTATGGAAGGCCTCGCCACCGAGTATTCCGCTCGATGTGAAGTAGCCGATGTACATGAGCAGAATGATCACGTTCGGGAGAATCAGGCCGTACATACCGAACTGTGCGCGTGACTGCATCATCTGGGGGAGCCCGAGCCTTGGGCCCTGCACCGAGTGGAGCGCCATGTAAGCCGTGCCGAAGACGTTGCCGAGGAGGATCGCTCCGATGCACCATTCCAGGCTGAGGCCGAGGGAACCCACCAATACCCCGATCGAGACAGCGAGGATCTGGACGTTGGAGGCACCCCAAAACGTTGCGAGGTTCCACGGCTTGCCGTGGCGCTCGCTGACCGGGATGTAGTCGGTACCGTAGCGCTCTACCACAGGCTGGGTTCGGTCCCAGCCGAGGGTGGGCTCCTGCGCGATTCGCTCCTGCTCGACGGTTGCCATCGCCACCATCCCTTGTTCGATCCGACCTAGGAAAGGGCTCTTACTTCTGGTGCTTTTGGTGAAGTCTACGTGGGGCATCATCAAACGTCAACGAAAAGAGTCCTTGTGGAACGAACAGGTATCGCTGCGCGAACTGACGGCTACCTTCCACCAGGACAGCGATAGCGCTGGACACGCCGGCAATCGTCTTGGGTGCGGCCCCTGCCCCCGCACCCCCGGCGTCGCCGCCGGACCAGGGCGACGCCGGGGGCGGGATGCCCACGAGAGACGGCTCGCCCCCGTGTGCTGCTCGGTTCTGGTCGTCCTCACCCCGGGCTGTCGGCGCAGCTGTGAGGCTGCGAGGCAGCTCCGGCCTGATCGTCGGTCTCGCTGCCCTCGGGGTGGGCGAGCCCTAACAACAGGCTCCCCTGCCGCCCCCGCAGCGCCGCCAGCCGCTCTGCCGAATAGGCACCACGGATGCCGGAGCCCGATTCCGCTCCGAGGTGCCCGCCGGCCACGAGCTCGCCCAGCACCGCTGGTGCCTGCTTGTCGTCCGACAGCACCGGGAACAGCTGGCGAGCGACAGCCAGGTGCAGGTCGAGCCCGGCAAGGTCCATCGCCTCGAATGGGCCGATCGTCGCCCAGCGCGGACCGAGGCTGTTCACCACCGCAAGGTCGACGTCCTCGGCGCTGCACACGCCGTCTTCGATCAGCTTGTAGGCCTCGCGAAGCAAGGCGTACTGCAGCCTGTTCACCACGAACCCTTTCACGTCCCGAACGAGGGTTACAGGCAGCTTCCCGACCCCGGCGGACCATTTGGCGAGACGCTGTAGGACCTCGCCCGATGTCTGAGGGGCGGGAACTACCTCCACCAGGGGTACGAGCTCGGGCGGGTTGAACCAGTGGTAGCCGGCAAAGCGCTCCGGGCGGCGCAGGCCGGTGGCGAGAGCGCGCAGCGACAGGGAGGAGGTGTTCGATGTGAGTATGGCTCGCGATGACAGCAGTGCCTCGATGCGGGAGAGGAGGTGCTTTTTGTCCTCGAGCCGCTCGCTAATGGTCTCGATCACGAGCTCCGCCGCCGGCGCCGCCTCCTCCGGGGTGGTGGTGAGGTGGATCCTGGCGAGCACGTGCTCGTGGGTGCCCGGGCTCTCCATGGGCTTGGCCACCTCCGGGCCCGCCATGCGATGGGCGGCAAGGCGCTCCAGGCTGGCGGCGATCCTCGCCATAGCAGCCTCGAGACTGGATAGCTTCCTACCTGCGAGCGTGACCCCGAAGCCGAACTTGGCAAAGTTGAGCGCGATCCCCGCGCCCATGGTGCCGGCGCCTATGACGAGGACCGAACCGCGTCCGCCTGCGTCCCGGTCGCCTGCGTCCCGACCGCCTTCGTCCCGACCGTTCATGCCTGCACCTCACCGCCGACCAGGCGGCCGACGAGGTCGGCCACCCTCCCTGGATCCGAGCCTGCGGCCATGTCGCCTCTTACGAGGTAGAAGCCGCCCTCGGGCAGATCAGGCAGGTCGCCCTCGTCTGGCGACACGGGGACGCCGACTCTCTTAGCGCCTGCTGCCAAGAGCTCCGCCGGGCTCGCGCCGGCGAGCACGACAACGGCGTCTGCTCCCACGCCGGAAAGCTCGGCCGGCCCCTCGCTCGAGACCAGCAGGCTCGGAAGTGCGTAATAGCGGGCGACCGCCCACACAGGAGCGAGGAGGTCGCCAAGCGCCGCCGCGTTGCCACCCGCAGGCGGGCGACCCTCCATCACGGCGACGCCGGCAGCACTGGCAAGGCCGAGGTGGTGGAGGACCCCGAGCATGGCATCCACATGCTCGTGGTGCTCGCCGGAGGTGTCCGGATCTCGAGCGGCGGGCACATCGAGCAGCCGCCACGGCCCGGCGACTCCCACGAGGACACCGGCCTCCTCCGACAGCAGGGCGGTGACCCTCATCACAACCGCCCGCAGGCAGGACAGCTCCCGATCACTCTCCGGTTGGCCCTGGGGCGCGAAGGCCGCGACTGCCCCCGCCGGCGCGTCGAGGACCACCCCGTCGAGCCCGCAAATCCTTGCGGTGTCCACGACCGCCCTGGTCGCCAGCTCGGGCTCTGTGAGCCAGTTGGCCGGGTCGAGCTGGCCGACCCGGGGCGCCAGCTCTCCCACGAGCGCCAGCACCGGCGCCCGGTCACAGGATCCCCCGGCGAGGAACGAACGGATCCGCTGGCGGCCAGTCGGCTCAGATTCTGATGACCTCACGGTTCGGCTCTGCGTTTGGCCAGGTCCCGTAGTACTTGAGAGCCTCCTCCGCGGGCCTTAGCTGCGCCCACTCCTCGCAGAACTCCTTCCATGGCTTTCCGCGCGCTCGTCGGGTCGCCCTCTCCTGCTCGTGCCACCGGGCTGTCTCCTCACGGTCGACGGTGAAGGTATCGGGCTCGTAGCTGACTCGGTAGACGTGCTCGGCCACCCAGGCAGTTATCACGCCCTTTCGCACGTCGTCCACGACCGCCTCCGGGTCCCGTTCCAGCACGTCGCCATAACCTCCGCCTCCCTGTGTGCTGGCACACAGGAGCTCCCCACGGTGCATGACGAGAGCAGAACGCGTCTGGTGCTCGACGATGAGCGTGCCACCAAGGGTATTGTCCTTGAGCAGCTCCAGGTCATCGCGGGGGATGTCGGGAGCACCAGAGCGCATCTTTTCCACCACGTCGGTACCGACAACCCGGATGCCGGGGACGACGGTCTGCGAGTACCCCCCGAACAACCCGGAGTGCGTAGGGATCTTGGACTCTTTGATTGTCGAGGTCCACACGGTGTAGGGGACGTGGTGGGTCACGAAGCCGATGGCCGCCCCGAGGCCTCCGCGGTATTTCCCGTATCCGCACGTGTTCGGCAGCATCCGCTCGTAGAGGTGGAGGACCGGGAACTCGTTCTCCACGTCCTCCACGTCGGGCTGCTTGCCCCACGGGCAGTGCGGGAAGCCGAAGACGTCGACTCCGTCCTCGTCGCTTCTGGCCGACAGGCCCCAGGCGTTGAGCGGATATCCCATGAAGTCGGTGATACGCGCGCCGTGCTGGTTCCTCGCCGAGATCATCGGGGCCGAGGAGTTCGAGGCCGCGAAGCCGCAGACGAGCTCGCGCTGGGCGCTGTCGAACATCATCTTGGAGAAGCAAACTGCCAACAGGGGGAACACGGCAGAGGCGGCGAGGGGCGAGCACGAGATGGCAGCCTCGGGGTCCGGGTCGAGAATGGTCCCGTGCGGGATCACGAACTCGATCGGCTCGAGCATCCCAGCCGAGATCGGGAAGTCGTGGAAAGGGAAGGAGTACAGGTTCACCGCGCAGTGCGCCCGCGTTGACGCCGCAAGCGCCTGGAAGCTTCCTTCGTGCTCGGGCGAGGTGCCCGAGAGGTCGATGGTTATGCGTTCGCCACGCTTGCGCAGGGCGAGCGGTACCCGGATCAGCCCGAAGTCGGCTCCAGTGGTGTCGAGGAAGACGATATGGCGGTAGACCCCGTCGTTCCACTCGCGGATGCGCGCCCTGGCGCCCTCGGCCGTCTCGACGATCATCCGGCGGAACAGGCCGCTGAGGAAACGAGAGCCTCGCCTTGCCGCCAGCTCCTCCAGCCGCATGCGAATCCGATCGGCAGCCGACACCCGCGCCTTCACGTCGGTTACCTGCATTCTCGGCGCTCGGGAGATGAAGTTTTCCATCATCTTGAGGAGGTCTTCCCTCAGCTGGTAACGCTCACCGATCTTGATCGGGGTCAGCTTCATGCCCTCGTCGTGGCGAGAGCGAGCGGTTGTTATCTCGCCTCCTGGCTCGCTGCCCCCGGTCTCGGCCTGGTGCGCTCCGACCACCGACCAAGCGATCAGCTCGCCCCCGTAGAACACCGGGACGATCGCGAATTGGTCAGGGTTGTGTATGCCGCCGTAGATCGCCTCGTTGCAGTAGAAGACGTCCCCGGGGCAGACACCGACGGTGGGGTTGGAGCGCCAGTACTTGAGAATGAACTTCACCGGTATCTGACCTGTCACGCAGTGGAGGTAGGTCCCGAGCACTGCGGTGACGAGGTCGCCCTTCGGCGTGTAGATGGCCGCCACCGAGTCCCCCGAGTGGAGCATGGCCGAGATGCCTATCTTGGTCATGATCTCCTTGCCCTCCTGGGCAATGATCGTGAGCATCTCGCTGTAGACCTCGTAGTCGCCCGCCTCGAGCTCGTCCATCGCGGAGAGCTCCGCATCGGTGGCCGGCACTGGCCTGAGTCCCTCGGCAACGAGCTGAGCGTCGACGGTCATCTCGAGCGCCGGTCGGCCGGCTTGGCAGCCCGGGGCTCGCGGGCGTCGGCTCTTCCGGGCTCGTGGGCACCGCCCGTTCCGGGTTCGTGGGCGGCGCCGTCCTCGATCTCAAGGACAGCCTCCAGGTACCGTCCTACGCGCAGCGTCCATCCAGGCTCCACCACGATCGTCGTGTCTTCGGCCTCGACGACGGCCGGCCCCTGCACGAGATTCCCGCGCCGGAGCCCGTCCTGACGAAGCACGGGTGTTGCTAGCCAGCCGAGACCCGCCCAGTACATCTCCCGTTTCCCCGAGGTCGCCTCAGAAGGATCCTCGCCTGCGGGCTCTGCCTCGACAAGGTCGGGCTTGGGGCGTCGCACGGTAGCTCGGAGGACGAAGTTCTGGATCTCGACACCGGCCTCCGGATTGAGGCCGAGCGGGCTGTAAGCCTCGGCGTACTCGCTCTCGAAAGACTCCCGCACGGCCCGGGCGTCCGCCTCTGCTCCGAGCCGCCGCACCGGGCAGTTGACACGTTTCACGTTGACCTGCCCGCCGAACTTCATGTCGAGCTCGATCGCGTACTCGACCTCGTCCTTCTCGTAACCCTCTCCGGACAGATCCCGCCAGGCGGCCGCCTCGAGGGCGGCCACCGTGTCGTTGAAGGCGCCGTAGTCCGTGGTGTAGTCCATGGTGCTCGGATCCAGCAGGCGAATGTGGCGGGAGCGCTCGTAGAGGTGCAGCACGTCCATGGTCGAAGAGCCGAACGCGCAGAACGTGGGTGAGAACGGGAAGATCACGACCTTCTCGATGCCAGCTGCCCTCCCGTACCCGCAGCAGTGCGTCGGGCCGGCGCCGCCGAAGGCGAACATGATGAAGTCGCGCGGGTCGAATCCCTTCAGCACCGTCTCCCGCCAGATGGCCTGCCCCATCGTGCCGTCGACGATCTTACGGACCATGAGGGCGGCCTCCTCGAGACGGATGCCGAGCGGAGAGGCGATGCGCTCGCGGACGGCTCGCTCGGCCCGTCGGTGGTCGAGCCTCATCGCTCCGCCATGGAAGTTGTCAGGGTTGATGTAGCCGAGCACGATGTCGGCGTCGGTGACGGTCGGCTCGGTGCCGCCCTGGTTGTAGGCGGCAGGCCCGGGCATCGCACCGGCGCTTTCAGGCCCGACCTCGACCCTGTTGGCGATCAGGGTGTTCACCCGGGCGATGGACCCGCCGCCGGCGCCTATCGAGTGGGTGTCGAGGATGGTCGCGTCGACCAGCCACCGGTCGATGACCGGTGTGAACTGGTAGAAGCGCGGCGAGCCCTCGGCCACCATCCCGATGTCGAAGCTGGTGCCCCCCATGTCGGTGGTGATGACGTTGCTGTAACCGTAGAGGCTGCCTAGGTGTGAGCTGCCCATGAGACCGGCCACCGGACCACCGTTGTAGGTGTTGACCGCAGCCGTACGCAGGATGCTCGCCATACCTCCCGTGTTGTGGATCATCATCATGGGCTGCTTGAAGCCTTGCTGGCGAAGCTCGTCCCCGATGCCGGACAGCTCCTCGTACATCGCCTGATGGAGATAGGCGTTGAGCACCGTCATCATCGTCCGCGGGTACTCGAAGATCCTTGGCGCTACGTCACTCGATATGAACACGGGCATCGCACCCAGGTAGGAGGGCGGGTACCGGGTCTCGATCAGCTCCTTTATCCGCTGCTCATGAGCCGAAGCAAGAAAGCTCCAGAGCAGGCAGACCACGAAGCCGCGGACGCCCTGGTCAACCAGGTACTGGATCTTGTGCTCGAGATCCGCCTCGTCGAGGGGGCGTATCTCGGTCCCGGTCGAATCCACCCTCTCCTTCACTCCGGCGATCAGCTCCTTCGGGATTAGAGGTTCCGGGCGGCGGATGCGGGCAAGGTTGCGCTGATGCTTCACGGGCACGCCGTCGGCCCACTGGGTCCCGCGACCGATGAGGGAGGTGTCCTCGCAGCCCTCTGTGACGAGCAGGCCGAGCCTCGGGCCCTTCCGCTCGATCAGGCGGTTCATGGCAAGGGTGGTCGAGTAACGGATGATGTCGGCCTCGCCGAGGAGACTCTCGAGGTCGAGGCCGAGCCGGGCGGCGGCGTCGGTAACAGCCTCGTTCATACCGACCGACAGGTCGTAGGCAGTAGTCCTCGTCTTGCACCAGACCCTCCTGGCGTCGAGCGCGACGTAGCAGTCGGTGAAGGTCCCGCCGATGTCGACGTCGATCGTCGCCGTCACGGTGCCTGCCCGAGCCGTGCCTTCATGGCATCGAGGTCGAGCTCGATGTCAAAGGTGATCGGGTGCCCGGGAGGCAGGTACTCGCACTCGACGAGGGTGGCGCACCCCGGGCAGTAGAACTCGACCACTTGGCACCACGAAGGATCGGGAGCAAAGGAGTAGTCGCCCCCCTCGATGATCGGTGGGTGCACGTCTCGCGGGTCGCGCGCCGCCACGAGGCACCCCTCCTTGTAGCTCACCCTGGCGCTGCCGAGGTCGGTGCCGCAGCGGTTGCATCTCCAGCGCTCGGCGTCGAGATCGAGATCGAGATACTCGGTGATGCGACGCGCCCCTGGCATCGCTACCGCCCGCCGGTGGCTCGGCCGGCCGTCGCTCGATCCTGCGCCGAGACTTGGCCGTCCTGAAGTAGACCGGCCTCCGGGGGACCCTCCCCGTGCCGTTCATCGAATGACACCTCACAGGTCCCGAAGGCATCGACCGCTAGGCGAGCGTCAGCTGGTACGACGCATACGAAACCGACAGACTCCGCGATAGCAGGGCCCTCAACGAGGTGCCCGCAGCAGAGCCGCTCGCGATCGTAGACGGGGACGTCCACCGGTCCCGCAGGGAAGATGACCTGACGCATGCCGCTCAGCGCGCCGGCCGGGTCGCTCGAGGGCGCGAGTTCGATGCGACCGAGCCCCGGCTTCGGTATGACTGCTGTTGCGCTCACCGAGACGAGCCAGCTCGCTCCATCGTCCAGTGTCGCGCTGGTCAGGGCTGCGGCGGCTGGCTCGAAACCTTCCCCGCGGAGGTCCACCTCGGCCGTTTCGCGCAGCCGGGCGAGTGCTCCATCCACCTCGGAGGCGGCAGCACGCACTTCATAGCTGTGGCGGACATCGAACGTGCTCACTCCAAAGGCTGAGAAAACGGTGGAAAGGCGCGGCAGCAACAACCGTCCGATCCCGAGACGAGATGCCACTGCGGGGAGCAGCACGCCTCCCGCGCCGCCGTAAGCGACCAAGGCCAAGCCGTCCCGGCCCGCACCCTCGAGCAGCGAGCGAGCATGCTCGCCGCCGAGCACCCCCTCGATCCCCGCTGCAGCCATCGCCTCGACGGCATCCTTCACGGCGAGGGCGCCTTGTTCCACCGAGATGCCGAGCACCGCGGCGATCCGCTCGGCGACGACGCCGCGCGCCCGCGAAACGTCGAGGCGGCGGCCACCGAGGCTGTGTCGGGGATCGAGGAACCCGAGGACGACCCAGGCGTCCGTCGGCGTAGCCTGCCGGCCGCCCATCCCGTAGCAGGCCGGTCCGGGGGCCGCGCCCATGCTCTCGGGCCCGACGGTGACCTTGCCGTCGTCCACGCGGCAAACCGACCCTCCACCAAGCGCGAGCGAGAAGATCTCGGTCGAAGGCTGCGCGACTCGCATGCCCTCGACGTCGACGTGGCGGCTCAAAAGCGGGCCGCCCGCCACCACACCGATGTCCGTGCTGGTGCCCCCCACGTCAGCCGTGACGGCACGGTTCACACCCGCCTCACGACAGAGCAGCGCGCTGGCGTGGACGCCGGCGGCAGGCCCCGACTGGTAGGTCGAAAGCGCCCTCGTCTTGGCCACCCGTGTCACCGAGCCTTCGGCCGTAACGACCAGCAAGGGTCGGGGAAAGCCTTCGCGGCGCAGGTCGTCCTCCATCTTGTAAAGGGACCGCTCGAGGGCCTTGTGCATGTACGCGCTCGCCACGGCCGTGCGGGTCCGCAGGGCGTCGTCGCTGACCGCACTGATCTCGGTGGAAAGGAGCATGGGCACTGCCCCGAGGTAGTGGCGCGGGTAGCTCTGGGCGACCGCTCCTCTCACGGCGAGCTCGTTCGCGGGATTCGTGGCGGCATGCCTGAGGCTCACGACGAGGATGCGGGCTCCGCGCTCGAGGACGGCGCGCACCACCGCTCCCACCTCGACGGCATCGGGGGACCGCGCGATATGCCCTGCGCCGGAGACTTCCTCGGCCACGCCCACCACGAGGCTTTCGGGGACCCAATGGAGCAGCGGACCGTCGGGACCGTCGCCGTAGAGCGAGCGCTCCTCGCCGGCGGTGACGACCAGTCCGAGCCTTGGCCCCGAACGGGTAAGCACGGTGTTCGTCGCGATCGTCGACGAAAAGCGGATGACGGCGGTCCTCCGGAGGAACTGGTCGAGCGGTATCCCGAGCTCTTCTGCGCTGCGACGCACCGCTTGTGCAAAACAGACCGTGAGGTCGTGAGGCGTGGTGGTCACCTTGGTCGTGTGGAGGACCCGTTCTGCGTCCGCCACGACCACGTCGGTGAACGTGCCGCCGGTGTCGATGCCCACGGTGAGCGACTTCTCCATTGTCACCTCACACCGCGCCGACTGACCGCTTCGAGGCCCTGTCGGACGGTCGTCGCATCGGGCGATCGATCAGGGGCACTGGGCGGCCATGGCGGCAATACTGCCTGAAGTGGAGGCGTTCGTGCACGCCGATGGGTCAGATCCGCTCAGCTAGTCAGCGATTGATGGCGGCCGTGTCAAGTGCTGAAGATCCCGAGCGGCAGGAAGGCAGCGACCGAGACGTTGGGGACGTCGACGGCCTGGGTTACCTTCAGGTCCACTGCGACGCTGCAGATGACGTGGGCCTGCGGCCGGCTGAAGCCGTAGGAGCCCATCAGGTGGGCGATCATGGCGTCCACAGCGTTGCGGGCGGCGACGGTGAGGTCCTCCATTGCGTTCGTCCCGTCGCGGCGGACGCACAGGCCCGTCGTGGCGAAGTAGGCGCCCTCACGGCCACCCGGCGCAACCCCCTCGAAGCACATGGTCCCGATACCCCGGGCCGCCGCCTCGCCCTTGCGCAGCCGCAGGCGCACGAGCAGGCGTCCGCCGACCTCGATGGCCTGACCGCAGACCTCGCCGTCGCCCTGGGCGAAGTGGCCGTCGCCGACCGACAAGTTGGCGCCGGGCACCCACACCGGCAAGAGCACCTTGGAGCCCACCGTGAGGTGGCGGATGTCGATGTTGCCGCCGTTCTCCCGGGGGGGAAGCGTACGCAGCCCCTCTGTTGCCTCCGGTCCGCCTGCCGGCACAGCGCCTTGCGGGCTTGGGAGCGCGACGACCGGGTGAGACGCTGCCAGAGGCTCCTCGCGCCGAGTAGCCCGCCGCACGAGCTCCATCGCGGGCGCGACGCCGATCACGCCCATGAAGGGACCTCCGCCTATCTTGACGCCCGGTAGGTCGGCCGAGGTGGCAAAGCCGCCCTCGATCCGCCAGCGGGCGATGTAGGGCGCGTCCACCTCGTCGCGCAGGAAGCCGAAGCCCGGGGTGATCATCGTGAAGCCGAAGTCGTCGGTCGTCATCTCCACCAGCTCGACCTCGAGGAGGTCGCCCGGTTCGGAGCCCCTCACGTGCACGGGGCCGGTAAGGGGGTGCACGACGTCCAAGTCGGCCTTGCCGGCATCCACGTCGGTCGAGGCTTCGTCGATCTGCCCGTCGAGGGCGTCGCGGGTCTCGAAGACGACCTCGTCCCCGTCGTCGACGCTCAGCACGGTCGGTATGTCCGGGTGCCACCTGTTGTGCCCGCTGCCGGGCTCCTCGGCCAGATGAAGCCTCCGGTCGACCCTCAGCTCATGTGCCGTCATCTGCACTCCCCTTCGGGCCGAGCACCGTGCGCGGAAGGACCTCTCGGAGCACCTTTCCCGGGTTCAAGAGCCCCTCTGGGTCCAAGGCGACCTTTATGGCCCTCATCACCTCGATGCCCGCGCCGAACTCCTGCTCCAGGTATGCAAGCTTGCCGGTCCCGATCCCATGCTCGCCCGTGCAGGTCCCGCCGCCGGCGAGCGCTCGCCGCACCAGCCGGTCATGCACCTCCTCTGCGGCCCGCAGCTCGCCGTCGTCGGAGGGATCGAGGACGAAGGCGAGGTGGAAGTTGCCGTCTCCGACGTGGCCGGCGATCGGGGCGAGGCAGCCGGACTCCTCGAGGTCCTTTCTCGTGGCGGCGATGCAGGCCGCAAGCTGGCTGAGCGGCACGCAGACGTCGGTCGACCACGTGCGCGCCCCAGGCCGCAGCGCCCGTGCCGCCAGCAGGGCGTCGTGGCGGACATCCCAGAGCTCGCGCTGCTCGCCCGCGCTCCCAAAGAGACGAAAGCCGCCGGCAGCCTCCTCGACCAGTGCGGCGAGCTGGCTCGCCTGCTCGCCGACGGTGGCCTGCGAGCCGGAGAGCTCGACGAAGAGATGGTGAGCCGGCGCGAGGCCGGCTTGCCGGTATCGGTTGAGCGCGTCCACCTGTAGGTCGTCCACGAGCTCGATGCGCGAGAGAGGCAGGCCGAGCAACAGGCTCTTGGTCACGACACCGACGGCGCTTTCGAGGTCTCCGAAGCTGCAGGCGGCTGCCACGGTCGCCTCGGGCACCCCGTAGAGGCGAAGCGTCAGCTCGGTGATGAAGCCCAACGTGCCCTCGGAGCCGAGGAAAAGGTCGACGAGGTCGTAGCCGGCCGCCGACTTGCGGGCCCGGCCGCCGCAGCAAACCACCTCGCCGCCGGCAAGGACCACGGTGAGCCCGAGGACGTTGTGGCGCATCGGCCCATATCGCACCGTCGTGGTGCCGCTGGCACCGGTGGCGGCCATGCCTCCAAGGCTCGCCTCGGCTCCCGGGTCGACCGGGAAGAAGAGCCCGTCGGCGCGCAGCCTGCGATTCAGGGCGACTTGGGTCACGCCTGCCTCGACTTCGGCGTCCATGTCGTCCGGGCTCACCCGCAGGATCGCCTGCATGCCAGAGAGGACGAGCGAGACTCCGAAGGGCGACCCGACAGCTCCTCCTTCGAGACCGGTCCCGGTGCCGAAGGCCACCATCGGTACCCGAAGGCCCGAGCAGGCCGCGGCCACCGCTGCCACCTGCTCCGTGCTTTCGCAGAACACGACGGCCCCGGGCAGCACCGCCCGATGATGGGACTCGTCGCGCGAGTGCCGCTCTCTTACGGCTGGTGATGTCTCCACCCGCAGGCCGGCGATCTTTCCAAGCGCGCCGAGCGCCGCCTCGAGGCGTTCGCGGCGCTCGGCTCCGCTTGGCCCGACCGGCTCCGTCACCACCTGCACGCCCCGGGCGAGGTGCGAACTCATGTGATTCCCCGCTCTCGCAGCCTGCCGAGCTCACCAGGCGAAAGGTGGAGGAGCTCGGAAAGGACCTCGTCGGTGTGCTGGCCGAGCGCCGGGCTCGGCGTCTCGCCGACGTTCCTCTCGTCGTCGAAGCGGACGGGCTGGCGCACCACGGCCACTCGGCCCGCGCGGGGATGCTCGAGGTAAGAGACGATGCGCCGGTGGACCGCCTGCTCGCTCGAAAGGGCCTGGGCGATGTCCCACACGGGCGAGCACGGGATGCCGGCAGCGGTTGTGAGCGAGACGACCTCGTCCACCCGACGCACCGAGGTGAAGGACTCGATGATCCCACGCAGCTCGGGCTCGTGGCGGGTCCGTTCCTCGTCGCTCGAGAAACGGGGCTCGCCCGACAGGCCCGGCCGGCCGATCAAGCCGGCGAGACGCTCGAAGAGCTCGTCGTTTCCCGCCGCGATGACGACGAGGCCGTCTGCGGCCCTGTAGGCGTCGAACGGCGTCGAGAGCGGATGGCGGTTGCCCACCCGCCCCGGCGGCTGCCCGGTCGCCTGGTACTGGCTGAGGGGGGTTACCTGGGTGGCGAGGAGGCTTTCGAACATCGAGACGTCAAGCCGCCTGCCACGCCCGGTTCGCTCGCGCTCGAAGAGGGCGGCGCAGGTGGCCCAGGCCGCCCAGAGGCCGGCGCAGATGTCGCCGAAGGACTCGCCGACCCGGGTCGGCTGGCCGTCGGGGAAGCCTGTCACCGCCATGAGGCCGGAGGCCGCCTGCACGATGTGGTCGTAGGCCGGGCGTTCGGCGAAAGGACCGTCCTGGCCGAAGCCCGAGATGCTCACATAGACAAGCGATGGCGCCTGTGGACGGAGATCTTCGTAGGAGATCTGCAGGCGGCCGGTGACGCCCGGGCGGAAATTCTCGACGAGCACGTCGCAGCGCCGAGCGAGGCCGTGGAGCACCTCCCTCCCATCGGGGACGCGCAGGTTGAGGGTGACGCTCTTCTTCTGGCGGTTGAGCTGGGCGAAGTAGAGGCTCTCGCCGTTGCGGAAAGGCCCGAAGGCCCGCGCGTCGTCGCCGCGCCCCGGCACCTCGACCTTGATCACCTCCGCACCGAGATCGGCGAGCATGGCCGTGCAGAACGGGCCGGCGAGGACTCTCGACAGGTCCAGGATGCGTACGCCCGCGAGCGGGCCGAAGCCGGAGCCTGACCCGCCGTCGCCGGGGGCTCGGGGGACGGCGGTCAACTTGTCACTCCCTCGGAGTCGAAGCGAACGGCGAGTTGCCTCGCAAGACCGAGCAGCTGGATCTGGGAGGTCCCCTCGTAGATGCGTAGCACTCGGCAGTCCCGGTAGAGGCGCTCGATCTCGGTCTCGCGCATGTAGCCCATGCCGCCGTGGACCTGCAACGCCTTGTCCACCACCGAGAAGCAATTCTCGGTCGCTACGTACTTGGCGAGCGACGCCGCCCTGCGCAGGCTGCCACCCGAGTCCCGCTCCGACGCGGCCCAGCGCACTGCCAGGCGGCCGACCTGCAGCGCCGCGTCCATCTCGCCCAGCAGGAGCTGTACCGCCTGGAAGTCCCGCAGCCTCTGCCCGAACTGGCGGCGCTCGGTCGCATGCTCGACCGAGAGCTGGAGGGCCCTCATGGCGATCCCGTTCGCCATCGCCGCGATGTCGATCCGGCCGCGGTTCAAGACCTCCAAGGCGAGCCTGCCGCCGCTCCCCGCCTCGCCGATCATGGCATCCGCGGGTAGGCGGGCTCCGTCGAGATAGATCGTGTAGGTGGGCGCCGATCGCAGGCCGCACTTGTCCTGGGGGGCGGAGTAGGTCACTCCCGTCGTGCCGGCGGGGACTGCGAAGGCGCTGATGGCCGAGAGGTTGGCTTCTCGGGCGGTCTTCGCGAAAACGACGGTGAGGCCGGCTTCGGCCGCATTGGAGATGAAGGTCTTGCTCCCGTCGATTACGAAGCCGTCTCCGTCCCGCTTGGCAACCGTCGCCATCGAGGCGATGTCAGAACCGGCGTCCGGCTCGGTGAGGGCGAAGGCGCCGAGCCAGTCTCCGCGGGCAAGGGGTGCCAGGCAGTCATAGGTCCTCCCGCCGCCCGAGGCGAGCGCCAGGGCTTCGACGGCCAGGTAGTGCGCCGTGTAGATGGAGGCCAGTGCGGCGTCCCCGCAGGCGATCTCCTCGACGGCAGCTACCAGGACGGCGGCCGGGAGCCCGAGCCCGCCGTGCTCGGCCGGCACTGTGATGCCCATCGCTCCGAGCTCTCCCAGCCGACGCAGGATCCCGGACGGCATTTCACCGGTCTCGTCTCGCTGTGCTGCTCCGGGGATCACCTCCCTCCGCGTGAAGTCGCGAAGCATGAGGCGCATCGCGTCGTGCTCGTCCTTGCTCAAGAGGCGTGCAGGCTCGCCCATGTCCCTCCAGCCGCGTCGCGCGCTGGGACAACCCTAGGCCTTTGGCCGCCTTTGCGGAGCCGGGCGAGGTCGCCTCCGGTACACAGGGCGGCCCTCGGCAAAAGGCACACCGCGCCGGAATGCTGTCGAGAGGCAAGGGGGCGGGCCGAGGGCGTATGGTCGTCACCCGAACCAGCCCGCCACCGCGCGTAGCGTGCTTGGCCAGTGCCGGTCCATGGCCGGACGGAAGGGAGCGAAATCCGGTGAAGGTCGACCCCCGCATAGGCGAGGACGACCACTTACCAGGTGCTTCACCGGTTCCGGAGCCGTCTACGTGCGAGAACGCGTGAGTAGCGAGAGCGCCACCAGGTCAAACCCTGGCCGGACGGTCCGGGCTGCCCGGCTCATGCTCCTCTGGGTGGTCGGCATGGATCTCCGGGTCACGCTCCTCGCGCTCCCGCCTCTCCTACCTCTGGTGAGCCGCGATCTCGGCCTCGACAAGACCGCCGTCGGAGCGCTCACCACCCTTCCGGTGCTTCTGCTCGGGCTGTCAGCCGCTGTGGGGTCGGCTCTTATCGCCCGCGTCGGCGCACGCTCCGCACTCGTGGTGGGGCTGTGCGTCGAGGCGGTGGCCGGTGCACTTAGAGGTGCAGGACCCTCGGTCGTCGTGCTCTTCGCGGCTACCGGTGTCATGGGGGTAGGCCTCGCCGTCATCCAGCCCACCCTTCCGACGCTTGTTCGAGAGTGGGCCCCCGATGCCGTCGGGCCTACCACAGCCCTTTACGGCAATGGACTGCTGGTAGGTGAGGCCCTGGCCGCCTCGATCACCCTTTCGGCGGTCCTGCCCGCGACGGGGTCATGGCCGGCAAGCCTCGCCCTTTGGTCAGCACCGGTTGCACTGGCGATCGTGATGGCTGGAGCTGTCGCAGCAGCCGAGCACTTCGAGCCTTCTCATCTGAGCGATCGGCTGCCGGTCCTTTCCCGCGACACTCCTCCGGCGTTGCCGGGCGCCTCGAAGGACGGCTCTGCCAGGGGATCGGACGACCCCGGCTCGGACCGAGCGTCTACCTCCGGCACGTGGCCGGTGTGGGACGCCCGCAGCTGGAGGCTCGGTCTTGTGCTCGGTGGAGCCTCCAGCGCCTACTTCACGGTCAACACGTTTCTTCCCGGGTACCTACACACGATCGGAAGTCCGAAGCTCGTCGGGCCTGCCCTGGCGCTGCTGAATGTGAGCCAGCTGCCCGCATCTGTTCTGCTGCTCGTGTTTTCGCGCCACCTCGTGGGCCGGCGATGGCCCTTCCTTGTTGTGAGCGGAGTTCTGCTCATGGCCACGGTGGCACTGCTGGCTACGCCTGCCCCGGCGCTTCTCGTGCCCGCCGCGGTCGTCGGGTTCTGCACCTCTTCGTCACTGCTGCTCGTCCTCGCGCTCCCGCCTCTGTGGGCGGACCGTAGAGAGGTTCCGCGTCTTTCGGCGGGCATGTTCACCATCGGGTACTGCATAGCATTCCTGCTCCCGCTGGCGGGTGGGGCGGCCTCTGACGTCAGCCACTCGGCTCGTGTTGCCCTCGGCCCCGCGATCCTCGGAGCCATCGTCCTCGGGGTGGCCGCCGCGCGGGTACCTCGACGCGGGCGGGACGTTGCAGTGGTCTCCTAAAGCCTCAGAGGCCGCTCGATGTGCTGTACTACGCCACAGTCGTCTTCTTGCGGCCACTGCGGCGCCCCGGTCGCCTCCGGCACGAGTCCGATCGCGGCCCGAGCCGGTTAGTAGCCGTAGGGGCTGGTGGTCGTGGTCGTGCTGCCGCTCGATGACGTCCGGTGCTTCACGGCGGTTGCGCTTGGCGTCTTCGCCGAGGCACGGATGAGGTACCAGGTGGCCTTCGGGCCGAAGACGACGCCCTCGCCGTGGGCCTCTGCCGCCCTCGGTGATCCGCTTGCCCTTCTTCACGTACACGGGCGTCCAGAGATGGAGGCACCCGCCCGTGCACGGGCGACCATCTGCGACCCTCGGGCGACCATCGGCGACCCACCGGCGACCCACGGGTCGGCGAGGACAACCGTCGGACGGGAGCGGGCACTCCGCGCCAGGTCCCTACACTTGTGGCGCCCTGAGGAAGGAGGCGCGGATGGAAGACGTCGAGATCATCCGGCGGATCGGCCAGCTCGCCGACGAGGAGCACCGGTTGGAGCGTTCGCATGAAGGCGAGGGGCTTTCGGAGGGGGAGCAGGAGCGCCTGGCCGGGCTCCAGGTGACCCTCGACCAGTGCTGGGACCTCCTCCGTCAGCGCCGGGCGCGCCGGTCCGCCGGCCAGGATCCGGAGGGAGCCACGATCCGTCCACCCTCTGTCGTCGAAGGGTACCGCCAGTAGCCCTGCTCCTCTAAAATACCCCCCTAGGGTATAGAGAGGAGTCCTCGTGACGGCACCCGGCTACAGCGCCGACAAGGAAGCCATTAGAAAGCGCCTCCGGCGGATCGAAGGCCAGGTGCGTGGGCTCGAGCGCATGGTGGACGAGGATCGCTACTGCATCGACGTCCTCGAACAGGTCGCCGCTGCCACAAAGGCGCTGCAGGCGGTCGCCATCGAGCTGCTCGACGCCCATCTGGGCCACTGCGTCGCAGACGCCCTTCGCAGCGGCGGGGAGGAAGCCGGTGCCAAGGTCGCCGAGGCGTCCGCCGCCATCGCCCGCCTCGTACGGTCGTGATGCTGGCGAGCGCCGGCGCCCTCGACGAGATCGGTCGGAGCCTCCGCGAGGGGTTCTTCATGTTCTGGGAGACACTCTGGCCGCTCGTTCTGGGCTTCGGGCTCTCCGGCGCCGTGCAGGCCTTCGCCCGCCGGGAGGCGATGCAGCGCCGCCTCGGCACGCTCCGACCCTCGAGCGTGGCCCGCGCCACGGCCTACGGAATGGTCTCGTCGTCGTGCTCGTACGCGGCGACCGCCATGGCGAAGTCGCTGTTCGTCAAGGGCGCCGACTTCGTGGCGGCGAACGTCTTCATGTTCGCCTCCACCAATCTCGTGATCGAGCTCGGCATCGTCCTCATCGTGCTCATGGGCTGGCAATTCGCGGCTGCCGAGTTCGTCGGCGGAGCGATCATGGCAGTGCTCCTGGCACTCGCGGGCGGGTTGTGGCTGCGCGGTCGCGCCGTCGCCGAAGCGCGCTCACGCCTGGAGCGCGATGCCGAGGGGGCGGACGCCGGCGCAGCCCACGTCGCGGACGCCCATGCCGCCCATGCCGCCCACGGCCTGCCCGTGCCTGCGCCCGCACCTCTCGCCTCCCGCCTCCGGTCAAAAGCGGCCTGGGCCGACGCCGCCACCTACACGATGGCGGACCTGAAGATGCTGCGCCGCGAGCTCGTGATCGGCTACGTCGTCGCCGGCTTCCTCGCCACCGTCGTGCCCGCCGAGCTGTGGAGCTCCGTCTTCGTCAACGGTCACGGCACCTTCACGACGGTCGAGAACGTCGCCGTCGGGCCCTTCATCGCCCTCATCAGCTTCGTCTGCTCGATCGGCAACGTGCCGCTGGCGGCGGCTCTCTGGAAGGGCGGAATCTCCTTTGGCGGCGTCGTCGCCTTCGTCTTTGCCGACCTCATCACGTTCCCTCTCCTGCTGATCTACCGCCGCTTCTACGGGTCGCGCCTCGCCCTTCGCATGCTCGCGATCTTCTGGCTCGTCATGTCGACCGCCGGCCTCGTGACAGAGGTGATCTTCCGCGCCGCCGGGCTCGTGCCTGCCGCGCGGCCCCGCCAGGTCTCCCCGGCGCACTTCGCCTGGGACTACACGACGTACCTGAACATCGCCTTCCTCGTCATCTTTGGCGCCCTCTACCTCGCCTACCGCAACCGGGATCGCCTCGGCGGCGGCCGCGGCTACGCGATCGACCCGATCTGCGGCATGCAGGTCGAGACGGCACAGGCCCCCGCCTCGTGCCTCGGGCCGGACGGCAAGGTGGTCCACTTCTGCTCGGACCGCTGCAAGGAGCGCTACGAGGAGGAGCAGAGGCGCTCCACCCGTACCCAGCTACATTGATCACTGTCGATGCCAGCTCCGCGAAGAACCCCAAAAACCAGAAAGCCCCT
This sequence comes from Acidimicrobiales bacterium, assembly GCA_050742375.1. GTDB lineage: Bacteria > Actinomycetota > Acidimicrobiia > Acidimicrobiales > Bog-793 > JAKATT01. The sequence goes on from JBOGHY010000095.1 coordinate 36,776, forward strand.
CGCCTCCTGCGGCCAGCCCCTCCTAGGCTCACGCCTCTCCGAGCCCGAGGCGGCGCGCCTCGCCCAGGTCTTCGCGGCGCTCTCGGATCCGGTACGCCTTCGGCTTGTCTCCCTTGTGGCTGCCGGAGGAGAGGTCTGCTCCTGCGAGCTCGAGGCACCGCTCGGTCGCAGCCAGCCGACGATCTCACACCACACGAAGGTGCTTTCGGAGGTGGGGATCCTGGTCGGTGAGCGCCGGGGCCGTTGGACGTGGTGGCGCGTCGACGGCGGGGGCCTGGCGGCGGCGCGGGCTGCCCTCGACGCCTGATCGCGGGCGCGGCCTGCCGGCGTGCAGTCGGGCCGGCTCTCGGGCCGGCTCTCGGGCACCCGCGATCGCGGTCAGTCGATCGGCTGGTGGGCGATGGCCGGGGGTTGGCGCCCCGAGAGGAGGAAGCCGACTCCGGCCGCCGCCAGCGGCATGGCGACGACGATGACGAGAAGGTTGGCGACGGGGACGTTGCCGAGAGCCGAGATGCCGCCGTTGAGCGAGTCGTCTCGTATCCAGCCGAGGACGCCCACGTAGCCGGCGGCCGTCCCGAGCACGGCCCCGGAAAGGCCTAGCGCTCCGGCCGTGGCGGCAGTGAGGGCGCGCCGCGTGCGGCTGCTGGCGCCCGTGGCGGCGAGGGTGCGGAGGTCGCCTGCGGTCTCGCTGCGGATGAGGCCGATGCTCATGGCGAGGATGGCGAGGGCGAGGGCGATGCCGAAGGCGGTCGCCCAGTTGATGATCTCGGCGGAGT
>JBOGHY010000096.1:0-9615 GCA_050742375.1 Acidimicrobiales bacterium
GTGCCAGTCCGGTGGCCCGTTGAGCCCGGCTGGGCGCCCGGGCGACCCTTGGCCGGGGCGCTGTGTGAGCGAGCTGGCGCCTCGAGGCCACCCGCAGTCGCTCCGGCGCCGGCGTCAAGCGAATGCCCGTTCTCAGATGCGCTCGGCACCTTGGCGGGCTCGCCACGGGAGCGTCCGGCCTCGGCCGGGTGCCCTGGAGGCCCATCACCGGCGAGCTCGTAGTCGTGTTTCTGCCCACTCGCCGCGACGGCGGGCGGCTGGCCCGCGGCCTTTGGGCGAAGCGGGCCGGAGCGCGCGGCTGGCGCCGTGACGCCCGGCGCAGCGCCACTGCGTAGAGTGCCCTGCCTGGCCTGCGGGCGCCGCCTACCTCCTCGACGTGACCCGCTCACCGGGGCGGTCCCGTCATTTACCTGAAGGGCGCCCGCCGCCAGCGATGCCGCGCTGAGCAGGCGCTTGGCATCGCCTCGGGCTTCGAGGCGGTTGCGGATCTGGGCATAGCGACCCTCGCGCTCGCGCAGGAAAGCGACAAGAGGCGAAGCGATAAAGATAGAGGAGTAGGCGCCCGAGGTGAGCCCGATCAAAAGGGCGAGGCCGAAGTACTCGAGCGTGGTGGCCCCGAGGATGTCGGCCCCGAGCACGAGGACCGCCAAGATGGGCATGATCGCCACGAGCGAGGTGTTGATCGACCGGGCGAGGGTCTGGTTCATCGACAGGTTGACCACGTCTGTGTAGGTGAGCTTGCCCGTGGCGGCAAGACCCTTGTTGTCACGTATCCGGTCGAAGACGACGATCGTGTCGTAAAGCGAGTAGCCGAGGATTGTGAGGAATGCGACGACCGTGTCGGGCGTGACGAGGAAGAACGTGATCGAGTAAATGCCGACGGTGATGAGGATGTCGTGGGCGACCGCCACGATCGCGCCGAGCGCCATCTTCCAGTCGAAGAAGATCGAGATGTAAAGGGCTATGAGGACAAAGAAGACGATTAGGGCGATGATCGCCTTCTGTGTGATCTGGGCGCCCCAGGTGGGCCCAACCTGCTCGATCGACACCGAGTTCAAATTCGAGTGATGGGTGACGTTCGCGAGCGCCCGCTGCACAATGGTCGCATCGGCGTTGGACACCCCCTGGCCCGAGCTCGGAAGGCGCGCCTCGACCTGGATGGTCTGGTGGGCCCCGCTGCCGAGCATGGTGATGGTGGCACCGCCAAGACCTTCTGGGGTGAGGGCGTTGCGTGCCTGCGTGACCGTGGCCCCGTTCGCAGGTACCTGCCAGGAGGTCCCGCCGACGAACTCGATGTCGAAGTTGAGCCCCTGGACCGCCATCGAGATGACACCAGCGAGGATGAGAAGAGCCGATACACCGAACCAGATCCGCTTGCGCCTTACGAAATCGAAGCGCGTCTGGCCGTAGTACAGGCGGCGAAAGAGCCCGTGGTGCCTAGTTTCGACAACCAGGTCGGCCGTGTCGGTGCTCATCCCGCTTCCTCAACTGGCCGAGCCGCTAGGCCACGGGCTATCCCGAAGCCGCGTGCCTCGGTGAAGATGCGGTTGCGGCCGAGCATGATCACGAGCGGGCGGGTGAAGAAGTACGCGGTCGCGACGTCGATGAGCGTCGACAGCCCGAGCATGAACGCGAAGCCTCGTACGTCCCCCACAGAGAGCAGCCACAGCACGAGGGCGCCGATGAACGAGACGGCGTCGGCCGAGAGGATCGTGCGGTAGGCGCTCTTGAAGCCCTTGTCGACCGAGGAGCGCACCGAATGGCCGGCACGGACCTCGTCTTTTAATCGCTCGAAGTAGACGACATAGGAGTCGACGGTGATGCCGACCGAGACGATGAGGCCGGTGATGCCGGACAGGTCGAGGGTGAGGCCGGCCGAGGTGTGCCCGAGGGCCGAGATGATGGCGTAGAGAAGCGCCGCCGTCGATACGAGGCCGAGCACGACGACGACGCCGAGTGCCCGGTAGTAAAAGACCGTGTAGCCCATCACGAGCAGCAGCCCGAGGAGGCCGGCGAGGACCCCGGCGCGCAACGAGGAGCTCCCGAGGGTGGGCGAGACCCGCTGCACGTCGAGCTTGACGAGCCGCACAGGCAGGGCCCCGTAGGAGAGCACGAGCGAGATGCTGCTGGCCTGGGCCTGGGTGAAGCTCCCGGTGATCTGGCCCGATCCCGGAAAGCTCGTGGCGTCGATCATGGGGGCGCTCTCGACTGTCCCTCCGAGGTCTATCGCCACCTGCTTGTGGTAGTAGGGCTGTGCGATCTTCGAGTTGAAGGCGCTCGTGCCCGATCCCGTGAGGTTGAAGACGACCTGCCAGCCCTGGCTGGTGTCCTGGGCGTAGGCGGACTTGATGATGTCACCTGTGGCGACAGCCGGCCCGAGCTCGTAGCGAGGAGGGAAGGGGTTGCGCCCGGCCTGCTTCAAAAGGACGGTCTTGTTCTTCAGGTCGAGCTCGGACGGCGTCGTCTTGTAAGACGCCAGTGGCGTATAAAAGCCGGGGTTCTGGGTCGTCTGCGTAGGTTGGTAGGTGGAAGGGCAGACCGGCAGCGGGCTGGTGCTCGTCGCCGAGGTCGTCGAGCCCTTGGCAGAGGAGGCACCCTTTTTTTGGTGCGAGGCCGAGGCGGGTTTCTCGTAGGCGGAGACGAAGCAGAGCACCGGCCGGAAGTACAGCTGGGCGGTCTCGCCCAAGATTTGCTCGACGTAGGCGGGGTTCTTCACGCCGGGCAGCTGGGCGACGACGTTGGAGCCCTGCACGCCGATGTTGGGCTGGGCGACGCCGAGACCGTTCACCCGGTTCTGGAGGATGCCGACCACCTGGGTGAGGCTCTGCTGCTTCACCTGCTTGGCCGGGGCGCACTTGGTGTTGCTCGCCTTGGCGGCCGGGCAGTAGACGACCGAGAGCCCGCCTCTCAAGTCGAGGCCGAGGAGCGGCTTCCAGTTCGAGGCGGCCACGGCGGCGAACGCGCCGAAACAGACCGCCAAGGTGAGCAGAACGCTCACCCACAGCCCACGCTTCACTCCGTCAATCCCTCCCGGAGCGTCCGTCCTGGGCTCGACGGTCGGTCAGCCCCCCGCTCGGCACCTCGGGCAACGGCCCTCCGTTGCCGCTCTGGTCTTCTGTGAAGGCGTCGTCGGTGGGCGCCGCCGCCCGTCCGGGCACCTTCGGGACAGAGGGAAGGGACGAGCGCCGCTGGCGCTTGCGGGCTCCGCCGGCTCTCCCGCCGCTCGCACTGCCAACGGCGGGGCTGCCACTGTTTCGGTCGCCGGTTCGGTCGCCGGTGCCAGGGGAGCGCCTGCTTCGGGCGGGGCCGGCATCTCCTTTGCCGGTGGCCCCCGGGCTCTCAGCGGCCCGGACGTGCTCGGGCTCGTCGCCATCCTCGGGCTCGTCGCCGTTGCCGTCGCCGTCGTCGTCCTCGTCGAAGTGGTGGTCGGCGAGGTGGTCGTAGCCGTGCTCGCCTGCGCCCGGGTCGGGACCGACGTCGACGGCCTCGTTGTCGTCCTCGTCATGGTCGCGGCGCAGGTCGGCGTCGTCCACACCTCCGCCCGTCGACAGCCGCTGGGCAACCGCCTTGCGCAGAACCTCGATCTCGACCCCGTCCGAGATCTCGACGCGGGCGCGGTCCCCCTCGATCCCCGTCACGCGCCCGATGATCCCCGAGGTCAGCATGATCTCGTCCCCGACGTCGATGTCCTGCTTCGCCTGCTGCTGGCGGCGGGCTCGCTGGCGTTGAGGGCGGACGAGCAAGAAGTAACCGATGACGAGGATGAATACGAGAAAGATCAGCAGCGACGGCGACGAGGAGGACTTCTTCGTCTTCGCCGCTGCCAGCATGAGCGCGTTGATGCTGGCGATGGCACTAAAAAGGTGTGAGTACATCGGCTCCCTGCCGGATGAGATGAGCGACCAGACACCTTAGCCGCTGGTCGACCCGGTCTGGTGGCGGCTCGCTCAGCCGGCCCCGCCCTCGACCGCTCCAGCGTCGAGAAGGCTCCTCTGGGTGACAAGTCTCACGAGAGAAGGCGGCACGACGAGGCCGAGGTGAGCATAGGCATCCTCGGTGGCGACGCGCCCGCGCGGCGTGCGCAACAAGAGCCCTGCCTTCAACAAGAAGGGCTCGTAGACTTCCTCCACCGTCTCTGGCTCCTCGCCGACGCTGACGGCGAGGGTCGACAGCCCTACGGGCCGGCCCTTGAAGGCCTCGCAGAGCGTGGACAGGATCATGCGGTCGACCTGGTCGAGGCCGAGCTCGTCGACGCCGAAGGCCTCCAGCCCCGCCCTCGCCGCCTGCAGGGTGACGACCCCACTGCCTCGTACCTCGACGTAATCGCGCACCCTGCGCAAGAGGCGGATGGCGAGACGGGGGGTGCCTCGCGACCGGCTGGCAATCTCCGCCGCACCCTCGGAGGTGAGCTCGACCGAGAGAAGCCCGGCGCAGCGTGCGACTATGCGCTCGAGCTCGTCCTGGCGGTAATGGTCGAGGCGGGCGACGAAGCCAAAGCGGTCCCGGAGGGGGCCGGTGACGAGGCCCGTCCGGGTGGTCGCTCCAACGAGGGTGAACGGAGGGATCTCGAGGCGGATGGACCGTGCCGTCGGCCCCTTGCCGAGGATGATGTCGAGCTGGTAGTCCTCCATGGCCGGGTAGAGCACCTCCTCGACGGCACGGCCCAGGCGGTGGATCTCGTCGATGAAGAGCACGTCTCCGGCCTGCAGGTCGGTGAGGATGGCCGCCACGTCGCCGGTGCGCACGAGCGCCGGCCCGGAGGTGATTCGCAGGCCGGCGCCCATCTCGGTCGCAACGATCCCGGCCAGCGTCGTCTTGCCGAGCCCGGGCGGCCCGGCAAATAGGAGATGGTCGACCGGTTGGGAGCGCAGGCGTGCGGCCTCGAGGACGATGGCGAGGCGCTCACGCATATCCTCCTGGCCAACGAACTCGGCGAGGCTGCGCGGTCGCAGGCCCGCCTCGACAGTCTCCTCCCCCTCGCCCGGACCGGGCTCGAGCGGCCGGTCTGCGGGCGGGTCCCCGGAGCCTGCGACCACCTCGCGCCGCGGGCTCACGATGCGAGCCTCGCCGTTGTCGGTGGCCTGGACCGACGATCTGCGCCCAATCGCCTCATCGTCGTGGTGCCAGCCGATGGAGCGCCTGGCGAAGCATCTCCTCGGCGCCCGCGTCCTCGGACGTGTCCCGCAGGACGCTGCGGATCTCGTCCTGGGCGTAGCCGAGCTGGGAGAGCGCCTCGGCGACGTCGCCCCGCGAGGGTGAGGGTGCACCGGCCGGCCCGGCGGTTGCGCCGATCGGGCCGTCGAGGACCTCGAAGCGGCTGCGGAGGTCGACGAGGAGCCGTTCGGCCGTCTTGCGCCCGACGCCCGGCACGAGGGTGAGGCTCTCGACGTCGTTCCCGACGACGATCTCGGACAGCGCCGCCGGACGGTGGACGGACAGGACCGCCAGCGCCAGTGCCGGGCCCACCCCGTGCGCCGATATCAAGAGCTCGAAGCAGCGGCGCTCCTCGGAGTCGGTGAACCCGTAGAGGGTGATGGCGCCCTCGCGCACGTGGGTGTGAACCGCCAGCGTCACCTCCCCGGCGCCGGCTCCGGCCGCGGCCCGGGGCGGGCCGCCAGCGCCGGCGGCGGTACGCGGCGAGACCGCGACGCGGTAGCCGACCCCGCCGACATCGACGACGAGTTCGACGGCGCTGTCGCCGAGCGGGCGGCGCTCCACGACGCTGCCCCGCAGCGAGCCGATCATCGGATCCCTCCAGCGCCGGCGGCCAGCCGCGCTCGCTCGAAGGGCGCGCTCGAGAGGTGGCAGATTGCAAGGCCGAGCGCGTCTGCAACGTCGGGCGGCTGAGGCACCTCCCCGAGGCCGGCCAGGCGGGTGACCATCGCCTGCACCTGTTGCTTGGTGGCGTTGCCGTAGCCGGCGACGGCGAGCTTCACCTCGGCGGCCGTGTACTCCACCACGACGCAGCCCCGTTCGGTCGCCGTGAGGAGGGCGACTCCGCTCGCCTGAGCGACCGACATGGCCGTACGGGCGTTCGTGCGGAAGAAGATGCGCTCGACGGCGACCACGTCGGGACACAGCTCGTCGATGAGCGCCGCAAGGTCATTACGCAGGCCGGCGAGGCGTCGTCCGAGCATCTCGGACGAAGGCGTGGTGATGACCCCGGCGGCGACGGCTCGGAACCTGCGGTCCCCCTCGGCGTCTCTCGACACGCAGCCGTAGCCGCAGCGTGAGAGGCCGGGATCGATCCCGAGGACAAACACGCGTTCGACGCTACTCGGCTACCGGCTCCACCTGGCGGATGGCACAGCCCCCGGCCGCCGGCGCCCCTGGCGATGGCCCCGGCGTGGCGGAGCCTCCCCGGACCAGGCCCTAGGCCTCGACGCTCTCCAGGATCTCCTCGGGGATGTCGAAGTTGGACCACACGTTCTGCACGTCGTCGTGGTCCTCCAGGAGCTCGATCAGCCTGAGGACCCGGCGGGCCACGCCCGGCTCCTCGACGGCGACCCGCGTCGTCGCCACGAGCTCGACATCGGCGTGCTCGATGCCGATCGAGGCCTTCTCGAGCGCCTCGCGCAGCCCTGGGAGCTCGCCGGGCGCGCTTGTGAGCATCCACTCGTCGCCCTCGTCGGCGAGATCCTCGGCCCCCTGCTCGAGGGCGAGAGCCATGAGCTCGTCCTCGAGCACGGACTTTGGCAGGATCACGACTCCCTTGCGGGTGAACTGCCACGAGACCGAGCCCGGTTCGGCCATCGATCCCCCGTTTCGCGACAAGAGCGAGCGGATGTCGGCGCTCGTGCGGTTGCGGTTGTCCGTAAGGCACTCGACTATGACCGCCACGCCCGAGGGGGCGTACCCCTCGTAGCTCACCGCCTCGTAGCGGACGCCCTCGAGCTCGCCCGTACCCCGCTTGATCGCCCGCTCGATCGTGTCGAGAGGAACTGAGGCGTCGCGCGCCTTGGCGAACATAGTCCTCAGGGTTGCATTGGCGTTCACGTCGCCTCCGCCTTCGCGCGCCGCCACCTCGACCTGCCGGATCAACTTGGCGAACAGCTTGCCCCTTGCCTTGTCGATGGCGCCTTTGCGGTGCTTGGTCGTCGCCCACTTCGAGTGGCCGGACATCTCAATCCCCTTCGATTCGTTGGAGCAGAAGCTCGTGGAGGCGCCGGTCGCCGGCGAGCTCCGGATGGAATGCCGCCACGATCACGGGCCCCTCGCTGCACACCACCGGCAGCGGCGGGGCTCCAGGGCCGGGCGAAAGGGAGGCGAGCACGTCGACGCCGGCGCCTGTCTCCTCGACGACCGGCGCCCGGATGAAGACCGCGTGCATCGGGCCCCCTCGGAGCCCGTCGACACGGAGATCGGTCTCGAAGCTGTCGAGCTGGCGGCCGAAGGCATTTCGCCGCACGGCGATGTCGATCGCTCCGAAGCTCACCTGGTCCGGGCGGCCGTCGAGCACCTGCCGGGCGAGAAGGATCATGCCGGCACAGGTCCCGAGCATGGGCAACCCGTCATCGACCATCTTCGAGATCTCGTCGCGCAGCCCCGACCACTCGAGGAGCATCGACATCGTCGTCGACTCGCCTCCGGGGAGCACGAGGGCGTCGAGGTCCCTCGCGTCGATCGGGGCACGCACCATCGTGGCCGCGGCCCCGAGGTCCTCGAGGACGGCGGCGTGCTCGGCGACGTCGCCCTGGAGGGCGACGATTCCGACACGGGGGGCGTGCCGGCGGGCCGGGCTCACCAGCCGCGGTCGGCCAGCTTCACCTCGAGAGAGGAGATCTCGCTTCCGACCATGGGAGCTCCGAGGCCAGTCGAGACCTTGGTGACGATCTCGGGGTCCTCGAAATGCGCCGTCGCCTCGACGATCGCCCGGGCGCGCCGGGACGGATCCTCGCTCTTGAAGATCCCTGAGCCGACGAAGACCGCCTCGGCCCCGAGCTGCATCACGAGGGAGGCGTCGGCCGGGGTGGCGAGCCCGCCGGCACAAAACAGCGGCACCGGCAGCCGGCCGGTAGCGGCGATCTCCTCGACGAGCTCGACCGGCGCGCGCAGCGACTTCGCCCAGGAGTAGCGCTCGGTCGGGTCGGCCGTCGTGATCGCCCGGATGTCGGAGAGGATCGAGCGCAGGTGGCGCACCGCCTCGACGACGTTTCCGGTGCCGGCCTCGCCCTTCGAGCGGATCATGGCCGCTCCCTCGCTGATGCGTCGGAGCGCCTCGCCGAGGTTCGTCGCACCGCAGACAAAGGGAACCGCGAAGGCCCACTTGACGATGTGGTGCTCCTCGTCGGCAGGAGTGAGCACCTCGCTCTCGTCGATGTAGTCGACTCGAAGGGCCTCGAGGATCTGTGCCTCTGCGAAGTGCCCGATGCGCGCCTTTGCCATCACCGGGATCGTGACGGCTGCCTTGATGTCCTCGATCAGCGCCGGATCGCTCATGCGGGCGACCCCGCCGTCGCGGCGGATGTCGGCCGGGACCCGCTCGAGGGCCATCACTGATACGGCGCCGGCGTCCTCTGCGATCTTTGCCTGCTCGGCGTTGACGACATCCATGATGACGCCGCCTCGCAGCATCTCGGCAAGGCCGCGCTTTACCCGCGGGCTGCCGGTCGTCCGGCCGACGGCCGAAGAGACGGGCGCAGCCCGAGCGGGCGAAGAGACGGGCGCAGCGGCGGGCGCAGCCCGAGCGGGCGAAGAGGCGCCCGCCTCCCATTTCCCTGGCTTAGTGTCCATACGATGGATCCTACCGGCGGTCCCGGCGCCCGACGGGCGGTCGTGGCGGCCGACCCCCAGCGGGCTCACAGCTCCCTCAACAGCTCGAGGCGCTCCTCGAGGTCGCCTCTCGTCCCGCCCGCGAGGAGGAGCGCCGCGACGGCCGGCGTGCCCGGCCGATCGTCAGGGCGGGCCGAGGTCGAGAGCGAGCCGGAGAGCTCGGACAGCTTCTCGAGGGCGTCGAAGAGCCCCGGGGGGTAGCGCGTCACCCCCACCCCGGCGAGGTCGGCGTCGGTCTCGCGGTGCTCCCCGAGCAGGTAGGTCGAAAGGCGCCCGCCCGAGAGGGCGTCGAAGGGTCGTAGCAGCTGGCTGGCCGCGAGCGAGCCGGTGAGGACGTCGAGGCGCTTGACGTGGCTGAGCTCGTGCGCCAGCGCGGCCTCGAGCTCGATCCGGTCGAGGCTCTCGAGGAGCGACGAGCTGACGAACACCGTCGCCGTGGCGGCGTCGCGCCCGAGGCTGTACATCTCCGGCCACGGCGAGTCGACGATCCGCACTCGGGGGCGCGGGAGCCCGAGGGTGCCGCACAACGACGATATGAGGTCCTCGAGGCGGTCGGCGGCGGCAGGGGTGACGGTGCCGGCGGCTACGGCCTCGTCGAGCCCGGCGGTCCTCTGGGTAGGGGCACCCGGCCTGCCAGCAGGCTCGCGGGTGCCGAGCCCCGTCCAGGTGAGCGCCGCCAGCGCCAGCCAGGCGGCGAGGAGGACCCCGCCGGCCACGAACAGGGCGGTCACGACTGTGCCGAGAACGACGAGGATGGCACCGGGCACGAGGGGGACGAGCAGCACGACGAAGGCTCGCCGTCGGTTGTGCTCGGCGGCGGCCCGCCAGGCGGCGTCCCGCCGT
>JBOGHY010000097.1:0-6590 GCA_050742375.1 Acidimicrobiales bacterium
CGCCGCTGACGTTCACCGAGACTCCGGAGATCTCCGGCGCCGAAGCGAGCGCCGCGCTGTTCCCTCCGGCCGACAGGTCCGTGTCGTTGCTGTAGAAGAGGTCGAGCTTGGTGTCGCTGTAGGTGCGCATGATGGCCGTGGACGGGTTGCTCGGGTCGGTGACGTACTGGACGGGTGTGATGCCGAGCTCCGTGTCGGCCCCGGTCTCGATGGTGCCGAAGTAGTTGGGGTTCCAGGTCTTCTCGGGATAGAAGGTCGCCGACGAGAAGGGACTGGGCGGCTCGCTCGTGTCCGTGACCGGATCTCCCGTGAGCGGTGTCTGTCCCGGACTGTCGGTGTAGTTCCCGCCGAGGAACCCGACGCCGCGAAGGACGTAGCTGGGCACGTTGACGTCCTCGGTCTGAACAGGCACGACAGCCTGATCCGGGTCGGCGACCACGCCGCCCTGGCCGCTGCTGTAGTAGGTGTAGGCAGGCCCGCTTGGGCTGCTCTGGACGCTGTTCTCGGTGAGCGGGACCGTTGGGACGTCCACGGTCGTCTCCCCGAGACCGAGCTGCGACCCGGGACCAGTCGAGACGGTGCCGAGTGGAGAGGACACGATGCTCGACGCCGCGCTCGGCGGCGAGCTCTGAGTCGTCTCGCCGATCTGCAGCATGGGGAGCCCGTAGAGCGTGACCTCGAGGAGCGACTTCTCGTTCAACCCGTTCAGCTCGTCGAGGCTGGCCAGGTACTGGTAGTCGGTCTTGAGAAGAACAGAGCCGACAGACACGGTCCCGTAGTCGAGCTGCTTAGCCAGGTCGACGTAGTACTGGTCGCTGTCAGCGGTGTAGTTGCTGTCGCCGAACTGGTAGCCGGTGCCGGCGATCAGGGTGGCGCCAGCGCTGGCGAAGGCTTCCGGCCAGGACGGCAGTCCGGTGACGTAGGTGGGCGGGCTGCCGTAGCTGACGGCATCCGCTGGGTCGATGGTGTAGCCAGAGTGGCAGCCGGCGCTGATCACGAGCGAGTCGTTCAGGTTGTTGCCGATCTCGTTCCCGAACTGCGAGGTCCAAAGCGCCGAGCCGTCCGCCGCCTCGAGCCCGCTTGCGTTGAAGTGGGCACCGAGGAAGACCAACTGGTGCGGGGTCTTCGTCAGGTCCGTGCTGAGCTGGGAGGCACTCCAGCTGTTGGAGACGAGGGTGTCGTTCGTCCCCTTCGGATCGGCCGTCGTCCCCGCAGGCGTCCCGGCCGCGAAGCTGCCCGCGATCGAGTCGGCTGGACCGGTCATGAAGCTGTAGCCGGTGGTGAGGGTCGACGTGGGGACGATCGTGGGCTTCGTCAGATAGTTGCCGATAGTGGCTGAGATCTCGGCCGGCGTCTCGACGAGTCGCCCGACGGCTGCATTTTGCACGGGCAGGGTTGTGCCGTCGATGGTCAGCTCGGTGGCGGCGCCGTACTGGTCGTCGCTCAGGTAGTAGTTGCTGGCGAGGGCCGCGTCTGCCTCGCTCGTGGAGGAGAGGGGCGGGGAGTAGGTGTTCTCCGGGCCGATGGCCTCCTCGTCGGCGTAGCGGAAGAACGGGATGACGTCGTCGTCACCGACGATCACCACGTCCTGCACGTTCGAGCCGCCGTCAGGCGTCGTCGAGGTTCGGTACGAATTGACGATGCTCTGGATGGCGTCGGCCTCGAGGTTGACGGCGTAGGGGCACTGGTAGTCGGTGCTTGCCTGCTCGGCGAGCTCCTGGACGCCGAGACTCTGTCCCACGTCGACGACGACTCCGGTGGTCGCCTGGGCAAGGTTGTACAGCGTCGGGGCGCTTGGGGCCCCCGGCCCGCCGACGATGGTGCTGACGCTCGGCATGGCCGACGAGTCGTCGATGATCACCGTCGAGTAGTTCGTGCCGGCCCCACTGAGCGTGACGCCTGGCGTCGTCGAGGTGAAGATGTCGCTGCTGTAGTTGTCGAGACCGGCGCAGGCACTCCCCGAGGCGGTCACGGTCACCGTGAAGTCGGCACCGGCCGCGAACGCCCCGTTGTTGCCGAACACCTCGACGTAGTAGTCGGCAGCCGTGCTGTCGTTGCCGACGTTGTTCCAAGTGTTGGCCGTGATCGACTGGCTGGCGGCCCCCGCGGGGCTGGACTCGCCGAGCAGGCTCTGAGCCTCGGCCTGGACGAAGGGCGTCTCGTTGAACTTTTCTCCGAGGTAGGGGGTCTCGTTGAACTTCTGATCGCCGAAGGGAGTCTCGTTGAACTTCTGCGCCAAGGGGGTCTCGTTGAACTTCTGATTGCCGAGCGGCGTCTCGTTGAACTTGGCCGAACTGTTGCCCGGGTCATCAGCTTCTATCACGGGGAGGTCGGCCGCCGTGGAGCCGTTGGTCTCGGCAGCGAAGGCCTGGCCAATGTCTGAGTAGAGGGCCAGCTGCTCCCCCGCCGAGGCGCCCGTCAAACCGACCGTCAGCTGCTCGTCGGGTACGACGGGGAACTGGTACCAGAGCGCCTCGTCGGAGAAGTCGATGCTCTGGGTGGGCGAGTAGCTTCCCGAACCGCCGGAAAGCGAGATCGGTGCGGCCGAGTCCCATGAGGTGTTGGCGGGGGCAAGCGAGGCGGTGGGCACAACCGACACCGTGGACAGCTCCCCCCCCAAGGTATCGCTCGGTTCCGTCGTGTCCTGGTCGAGGAACGTGAGCACGGTGAGCGCGGAGGTCGCCGTCAGCGTGTAGGTGGCCGTGGTCCAGCCGTCAGTGACGCCGCAGAGGTCGGACGCAACGGTGGTCGGCGAGGCGGAGGCTCCCCACTCGACCTCGAAGTCGTTCTCCGTGCAGTCCCCATATCCCGAGGGGAACTCCCGCGCGGCGTAGCCGAAGCTGAGGGTGTACTGGTCGCCGGGGACGGTGTCGATCGTCTGGGTGACGCCGTCGACGCAGTTGGAGTTCAGCTCGACGTAGTTCGGGTTCTCCTCTGGAGCAGAGCCCGGGTAGCTGTTGTCGTACTGGGTGTTGTCATATGCCGGGTAGGTTCCGACGGAACCGTTCTGGTTGTTGTCCCACTCGATGTAGCCCGGAGTGTCCCCCGGGCAGGTGTTGGCGGGGAACCAGTAGCCCGGCGTACCGGGCGAGGGGGTGGTGCCGCCAGCAGGTAGGTACGGGTGCTCGTAGCCGTTGTCGGCCAAGCCGGTCGAGCCGCCGAAGTCGCCGTAGGCGACGAGCTGGTTGCTCGTGACGTCGACTTGGCTCTGATTCGAAGGACCACTCACGTCGCCGGCGGAGTCGACCTCGATAGCGGTGAGCGCGTGGCTCCCGTAGAGCAACATGACCGCGACGCTCCAGGCGCCCTCGGAGTCGCTTGTCGTCTCGGCCACCGCCGTGTTGCCGTCGAGGACCACGAGGTCGGTGTTGACGTCGGCCGACCCGCTGACGGTGACCGTGGGCGTGGCCTCGGTGACGGTGGTCTCCCCGTCGGCGGGCAAGGGTGAGGTGATCGTCGGTGCGTTCAGGGTCTGGGCGCTTGCCGGCAGGGTCGTCAACGACGTGGACAAGCCGACGGTGGCGAATGTGGCGGCGAGAGCCAAGGCTGCCCTGACAAGACGCGTACGCATGGGTGGATATCCTCCCCGGAGTCCTTGGTTCGGACGCCCCTCAAGGGTTGTGTGTGAGGACGTCTCGAATCGGAGCGGGAGGCTAGCGGCACTTGTCGTGACGGGCAAGCTAGAGGGTACTTGGATAAGCCGGGAGTCACGGATTGTGGCAAGACCCTCACATAGCGCGGTCAGACGATCGTTGTCAGCACATCTTCGGGAGCGTCCCCCTCGCCGCACAGTCGGAGGGCAAGGCTGTGGACTTGCTCCGCGGTGAGAGCTCTTCCTGCTTGTTGATGCCTTTTTGCCCGATCTCCGAAGAGCCTGCGCGCCTCGCCCACGTGGTCTTCGAGCTCGGCCTCATCCGAGCCCAACCGGGGCGAGCCCAAGCTTTCACGGAGGGCCTCGGCCGCACCGATCAGCTGGAATGCGGCGACGGGTTCGAGGCCAACACGGAGCATCGCTATCTCTTCGTACAGCATGAATAACGACCGCCGATCACCGATCGCCTGAAACATTTGGAGGGCTGCAGCGTAGTGGGTTTGAGCCGCCACATGTTCGCCCATCTCGCGAGCGACGTTGCCGAGATTGTCGCGTGCATTGGCGATGGAGTATGCGTCGCCCGCCTCGAGCTGGATGGCGAGGGCGTCCTCGAGGTGCCCCTTGGCACGCGGGTAGTCCTTGCGGAGAAAGCAGAGCACACCCAGGTTGGCGTGGGAGAGGCCCACGGTCCACCGGTCACCGAGGGCCGTGCGCAGCTCGAGGGCCTGCTCGCCCAGCTCCTGTGCCCGGTCGTAGTCCTCCTGGTAGGCGGCCGCGATGGCGAGGTTGTCGAGGACCGCCGCCTCGGCACGGCGGTCTCCAGTCGACCGCCTCAGCCCCAAGCTCACTTGCAAGTGGCTCCAGGCCTCCGCCGGCTTGCTGCGCTGGTAGGCGATGATCCCACGTACGTATGCCACCTGGCCGAGGCCGGCAGGGTCACCGATCTCTTCGAAGGCGAGCGCAGCGGCCTCGAGATCGGCGACGGCTTCGTCGTAGCGGCCCTGGCGTCGGAGGGGCGTCGCCCGACCGGTTCGCGCCCACGCTGCCACACCACGGTCGCCTGTGGACTCACCCAGCTCGAGCGCTTGCCCGTAGGCGGCCTCAGCGTCCGCCCAGTCGCTGCACAGCTCGAGCACCGAGGCGACCTTGAGGAGGACTGGGCCCTGCTCGGCGGTCGGGAGCAGAGACGCGAGGCGTCGGTAGTAATCGATGGCCGCCTCGTTGGCGTACCGAGCTGCGGCCGCATCACCGGCTCGCCCGAGGTACTCGCTCTTCTTCTCCTCCTCGGTGCTGTGCCAGAAGTGGTGGGCGAGGAGGTCGAGGGCATCAGGTCGAGCCTCTTCGAGCCATGACCCGATGCGGCCGTGCAGCACCGCCCGCAAGGCGAAGGGCAGGCTCGCGTATGCCACCTCCTGGATGACAGCGTGCTTGAAGGCGTAGCCCTCGTCCGCGGCACCCTCCTTCACGACGAGCTCCTCGGCGCAGAGCCGACGCAGATGGCCGCTCACCTGCCGGCGAGCGCCCAGATCGGGGTAGGCGCCGGTGAGCGCGTCGACGCCGAACTGCCTCCCGACGACGCTCGCCACCTTGAGGGTGCGCCGAGGGGACTCGCCGAGCGTGTCGATGCGGGAGAGGATCAGCGTGGCCAGGCTCGCCGGGAGGTCCAGGCTGGCGGCCTTCGGGTCCGACAGGTCAGTGCCTTCGTCGTGGAGGTAGTTGACCAGCTCCTCGAGGAAGAACGGGTTGCCCTCACTGCGCTCGGCGAGCCTCCGCACGAGCGTAGGAGGTGGCGATACGTCGGTGCCGAACTGCTCGGCCAGGCGCGCCCGCAAGAGCTGCTGTGTAGCCTCGGCGTCGAGGCCTGGAAGCGAGATCACCGTCGTATGGGGGAGCTTCGGCGCAGAGAAGGAGCCGGGACGGTAGGTGAGGAGCACCAGCACGGGTAGGGCGCTGGCAGCTCGTGACACGAGGTCCAGAAGGTCGGCCGAGAGCGGGTCGAGCCAGTGGCAGTCCTCCAGCACCAGCGCCAAGGGCTGCGCCCCCGCCCGGACGGTCAGATAGCGCAGGAGCAGCGACTCGAGGGCGCTCTTGCGCAGCTTGGGAGCGAGGCTGGCGGTCAGGTCGTTGTCAGCCAGGCGCACGCCGAGGACGGCGCCGAGAAGAGGCAGCCGGGCGACGAGCCCGCCATCGACCGTCGTCAAAGAGCGCCTCAGGTCGGGCGTCGGGTCAGCGTCGCCCGTGACCTCGAGCAAGGAGGCCCACACTCCCTGCCAGGCGAGGTAGCTAGCCGCAAAGCCGACCGACACCGCCGCTCCGAGGTGGACCGAGACACCGTCGTGTTGGAGTGCCTTGACGAGCTCGGTGGTGAGGCGAGACTTGCCCATGCCGGCCTCGGCTTCGAGAGCCACGACCTGCCCACTGCCAGCGAAGGCGCGCCCGGCCAGGCTTCGGAGCCGGTCGAGCTCGACGGCTCGCCCGACGAGGGGGTGCCCCGGGCGTTGGTCGTGACGTGGCCCGATCCGGCTCTGGCCGACCAGCCGTCGTACCAGCACCGGCTTGGACTTGCCCTTGACCTTGAGCTCGGGCAGCGCCTCGAAGCTGAACCGCCGCCCGGCGGCCCGGGCCACCTGCGCCGTGACCCAGGCCTGACCGCTGGGGGCGGCCGACATGAGTCGGGCAGCCAGGTTGACGGGGTCCCCCAAGCAGGCGTAGGTCCGTCGGTGCCGATGTCCGGACGTGCCGCTTCGCACCCGACCGCTGCCAAGGCCGATCTGGAGGTCGCGGGCGGCGGTCTCGTCCTCCATACCGAGAATGTCGAGGGCGGCGGCGCAGGCCCGGGCTGCGTCGTCCTCGTGGGCGAGGGGAGCCCCGAATACGGCGTACAGATAGGCACCCTTGTCGCCGACGGTCAACTGCAGGAGGTTGCCGCCGTGCCCGTCGAGGGCCCACTGAACCCGACGGACGAAGGCGTCCAGCATCTGCGGGGCATCGGGGTCGT
>JBOGHY010000098.1:0-3517 GCA_050742375.1 Acidimicrobiales bacterium
GGCCGGCCAGTGACAGCCCGTTCGGCGACAGGAGCTGGGCATAGATCTCCGTCGGACCGAAGAGCGCCGGGGTGGCGGCGTTGCCGTCGGCCTTCCAGTCGAGGTAGAGCCGCCCGCCGGCCTCGAAGGTGCGGGGGTCGATGGCGCCGTGGCCGGAGAAGTCGCACACGAGCGGTCGCGGCTTCGCCGTGAATGGGCCCCCTGCGTGCCTCGCCGTGGCGACTCCGATGCACTGGGCACGGGCCGAGAGCCCGCTCGCCGAGGCGTCGTCGTAGAGCCTCGACGACGCCAGCGCGTCGAAGTACATGACGAAGAAAGCCCCTCGCCTCTCCAACACGTCCGGTGCCCAGGTGAACCCGCCCACCGCCCAGGACGGGCTCTTCGGCAGGGCGCCCACGAAGGCCTTCCAGCCGCCGAGGCGCCGTGAGAAGCTTGTCGGGATCTGCTCGGAGTAGAGCGAGGTCTGGCTGGCATAGAGCTCGTAGCCGCCGTGCACTGCGAGGACGAAGGGATCGGGCAGGTTGCGCCCCGGCGTGATGACGATCGCCGGGTCTGCGCTGTTCCCCGGCGGCGGGAGGGTCGTCGTCGTGGTCGGGGCCGTTCTGACCGGGTGAGTCGTTGTCGGGGCCGTCGTGACGGGCGTGGTCACCGGCGGCGACCCGGATACGGCGCAGCCCGCAACAAGCGTCGCATAACAGAGCAGCGCCGCCCAACAAAGCAGCGCCGTGACCGCCGGGCGTCCGGCCCGGCGCTTTCTCACCGTCCGGCCCAGTTGGCCCGGTCCAAGCGGTAGAGCACGTGGCGCCGGAGCGGGTTGCCCGCCTCGAGCCTGGGATGGTCGAAGTCGTCGGCAGGATCGCGGGCCATGCCGAGCTTGTCCATCACCCGCCGCGAGCGAAGATTTGCCTCTGCCGTGAAAGAGACCACCTCGTCGAGGGCGAGGTGGTCGAAACCAAAGCCGAGGCAGGCTCGGGCTCCCTCGGTCGCCAACCCGCGACCCCACGCCGGACGGGCGAGACGCCAGCCGACCTCCACTGCCGGAGCGAACGGAAAGGGGTCTCTCACGGGAGTGAGGCCGATGAACCCGGCGAAGGGCGCGCCGTCCCTGCAGGCCTGCACGGCCCAAAGCCCGTAGCCGACCTCGTCGAAGAGGGAGTCCGCACGTTCGGCGAGGGCGTCGCTCGTCGCCCGGTCGATCGGACCGTTGAGGAACTCGACGACCTCGGGGTCGCGGTTCATGGCGGCGAAGGGCTCGCGGTCTCCCGGCAGCCACCTACGCAGCCGGAGCCGGTCCGTGACGAGCTGCGGTCCCGCCTGCATACCCATGGCGGCCGAGCTTAGGAACACTGGGGCTGGCGGCACCGCCGGCGGGGGGCAGCGTTGGTAGCTTTCCAGCCGGTGGTCGGGATCCTGCAGGTCGAGCTCCACCTGCCGTCGTGCCGGTCGCTCAAGGAAAAGCGCGCCGTCATCCGTCCCATCGTGACGTCGGCACGGGCGCGCTACTCGGTCGCCGTGGCCGAGGTGGGCTTCCAGGAGCTCCACCAGCGCTCGGCGCTGGAAGTGGCGGCCGTGGCCTCGGTGGAACACGTGGTGACCGGGATGCTCGACGCAGTCGAGCGCCTCGTGTGGGCGGCGTCTGACGCCGAGGTCGTCTCGTGCACCCGGAGCTGGCTCGAGAGCGACTGATCGCCCCGGCTGCAGCGTCTCGTCCCAGACGCCGTGCTCGTAGGGACCTCGGCGGCCGAGCTCGTCGCCGCCTCCGGGATCAGCCGGGCCGCGCTCGCCTCCCGCATCGGCACGTCGGCCTCGGGCCTGTCGACCTAGCGGTCGGGAAAGGTCGTCTCGTCGGCTGCGCTCATGGTCGGATGCGCAAAGTGGCGGTGTCGTCCCGCAGCTCTCGGGACGGGTCGGGCCAGCCCGGCCGCAGGTTCAGTCGATCCAGACCGTCTTCGTCACGGCGAATTCCTTGATGCCCGGGTCGGAGAGCTCCCGCCCGTAGCCGGAGCGCTTCACGCCTCCGAAGGGGAGGTCGTAGTACGAGGTCGTCATCCAGTTGACGAAGACCATCCCGGCCTCGAGCTCGGAGATGAAGCGATCCTGCTCGGCGGCGTCCTCCGTCCAGGCGTTCGAGCCGAGGCCGAAGCGGCTGTCGTTGGCGACGGCGATCGCCTCGTCTATGTCAGACACGGTGAAGAACGACGCCACCGGCCCGAAGACCTCCTCGGCGTAAAGGCCCATGTCCTTCGTCACACCGGTGACGACGGTGGCGGGGTAGTACCAGCCCTTGCCGGCAGGCACATCACCCCCGCAGAGCACCTCGGCGCCCTGAGTGCGGGCGCCGGCGACCTGGGCGGCAACCTCCTCGCGGCCCGCCGAGGTGGCGAGCGG
Source organism: Acidimicrobiales bacterium (assembly GCA_050742375.1). GTDB lineage: Bacteria > Actinomycetota > Acidimicrobiia > Acidimicrobiales > Bog-793 > JAKATT01. The sequence goes on from JBOGHY010000098.1 coordinate 2,389, forward strand.
GCCGATGTCGGTCCCGTCCTCGAGCGGATCGCCGACGACGAGCTTTTCCATCGAGGCGACATAGCGGTTCAGGTACTCCTCGGCGATCTGCTCGTGGACGATGAAGCGCTTGGCGGCGATGCAGGATTGGCCGTTGTTCTGTACCCTCGCCTTCACACCGATCTCGACGGCCCGCTCCAGGTCCGCCGAGGGCATAACGATGAAGGGGTCGGATCCGCCCAGCTCGAGCACCGTCTTCTTGATGGCATGCCCGGCGGTGGCGGCGACGGCGCGTCCCGCTCCCTCGCTCCCGGTGAGGGTGGCCGCCTCGACCCGGTCGTCGCGGAGGATGGCCTCGACGGCGTCGCTGCCGACGAGGAGTGTCTGGAAGACGCCATCGGGATACCCGGCCCGCCGGCACGCCTCCTCGAGGTGGAGCGCCGTCTGAGGCACGTTGGAGGCATGCTTCAGCAGCCCGACGTTGCCGAGCATGAGCGCCGGTGCGAGGAAGCGGCCGACCTGCCAGAGCGGGAAGTTCCACGGCATGACGGCGAGGACCGGCCCGAGCGGCTGGTATGTGACGAAGGCGCGGCGCTTGGCGCCGGTGCCGGGTACCTCCTCGTCGGCGAGCAGCCTCTCGGCGTTCTCGGCGAAGTAGCGAAGGCCCCCCGCCGTCTTGCGCACCTCGGCGCGAGCCTGTCCGATCGGCTTTCCCATCTCGATGGTCATCGTCCTCGCGAGGTCGTCCTCGTCGCCTTCGACGATGGCGGCGAGGCGGTTCATGAGGGCGGATCGCTCGGAAAAGCTCGTCTTCCGCCAGCTCTTGAAGGCGGATGCGGCGAGGTCGAGGCGGCGATCGATCTCGGCGTCGCCGTAGGCCTCGAAGGTCGATACGGTCTCGCCGGTCGCGGGGTTGATCGTGGCGATGGGCACACCATTGTTCTAGCGGGCCCACCCTCGCCTAACGTCGCTCCCGTGGTTGATGAGGCAGCCTTCTTCCCACCGGTCGCTCCGAAAGAAGCGCCCGAGTCAACGCCCGAGAGCGCCGGCGCCGCACTCGACAGGATCGAGAGCGGCCTCGCCGAGGTCTCCTCCGCCCTCTCGCGCATAGACGACGGCACCCTCTTGCACTGCCGGTCCTGCGGTGGCC
>JBOGHY010000099.1:0-15292 GCA_050742375.1 Acidimicrobiales bacterium
GTCTCTGTGAGACGCCGCGGCCTTCCTCCGCCTGCGGGCACCACGTAGACGGCCCTGTGCCACTCCCGATCGTCGTGGCCGGGAGAGCGGTCGGCGACGAAGGCGACCGTGGAGCCGTCGGGTGAGAACGAGGGGTCGGCGTGGTCGAAGTCGCCCCGGGTGAGCTGGCGGCAACGGCCGCTTCCTACTTCGACGAGATAGATATGGGCGCGGCCATCCCTCCAGCCCAGTCCGTTGAAGCGGGCGGCCAGGCCGCGCACGACGCGGGGGGCGTTGCGTTCCTTCGCACTTGCCTTCTCCGGGTCGCGAAGTCCGACGCGGCAGATGACGGCGAGGCATGCCGCGTCGGGCGACCATGCGATCTGGCTCGCCGGACCGGGCAGGTCGCCGAGAGGTCTTGGTGCCCCGCCGTCGAGGGGTGCCAAGAGGACGCGGGCCCCGCGCGGCTTGTCGGCCGGTGCCGAGACATAGGCGAGGAAACGACCGTCGGGCGAGAAGCGCGGGTTCGTGTCGGCAGGCCCCTCGCTGAAGCGCCGCGGCGGCGTCGAGGCGTCGGAGGCCACCACCCAGATGGACGACGACATCTTGTCGGCCCCCTCGTCAACCTCGGCGAGCACGAAGGCGACACGGCGGCCGTCAGGCGACAGGTCGAGGTCGCCGACGGTCTTCAGCGCGTAGAGGTCCTCGGCTCGAAAGGGTCGTTTCGGCATCGTTCCACCTCCATGATGGCTACGGGAGCATGGCGCCGTTCATGGCGCCGGGGGGCTTCGAGACGACGAGTACCCTACGCGCACGGCAGGAGGCTGGACGAGCTGTGCCGCCCAGCTGCCGAGCTGCCGAGCGTCAGCGCATCAGCTGTTCGAGAAAGGCGACGTCGAGCCCGGCCGAGGCGATGACCTCGCGGATCTCGTCGCCCACGAGCTCGCTGCGCTCCAGGAGGGCGTCGCGGAGGGCCTCTACCACGTGATGGTTCTCCTTCAGCACTCGGGAGGCCTCGTCCTTGGCGCGTCGCAGGATCTCCTCGACGTCGCGCCGCCCCTCCTCGCTCGAGAGCACCCGGGCGCAGACGTCTCCGTCCAAGGTGGCGGTCGAGGCGAGCCCGTGGCCCATGCCGAGGGTGCCGATCATCTGGCAGGCGGCGATCGTCGCACCCTGCAGGTCGCCTGCGACCCCCGAGCTCGTCTCGCCGAAGAAGAGCTCCTCGGCAGCCATGCCGCCGAAGGAGATCTGTATGAGGGCCTCGATCTCCGAGCGGGTCTTCGTGAAGCGCTCCTCGATCTCGGCGTGGCTGAGCAGCCCGAGCGCCTCGCGGCGCTTCACGATGGAGAGCACCTCGAGGCGCCGTCCCGTGCCGACGAGCCATGCCATGGTGGCGTGCCCGGACTCGTGTGTTGCGATGAGCCGCTTCTCGGCTTCGGAGTACTCGACCGGCTGGGCGAGGCCGATCTCCTCGGTCATCTTGGCGTGCTGGATGTCCTCCCAGCTCAGGTGGTCGTCCCCCCGCCGGAGCGCCCAGACGAGGGCTTCGTCGAGGAGGTGCTCCAGCATGACGGGGGAGTAGCCGATCGTGAGCGCCGCCAGCGTGTCGCGCTTTGCCGAAGCGTCCAGCTCGGCGGCGTGGGCCTTCTTTTGGAGGTAGTAGTCGATGATGCTGCGACGCCCGTGAAGAGAGGGCAGGTCGAAGTAGATGCTCCGGTCGAAGCGGCCGGGCCGGACGAGGGCCGGGTCGAGCTCGCTTGCACGGTTGGTCGCTCCGATCACGAGGATGTTCGCCTGTGGAGGAGGCGGCTTTCGTAGCTGGCGGTGCGGCGGTAGCCAGGCGTTCAGGGCATTGATCGCTACGCCCGCCAGGCGCGCGCCTGCGGGCGGCTGGTCGAAGGACTGCAGCTGGATGAGTAGCTCGTTCACCACGCCGGCGACGCCGTCATGGTGGCGCCCGAGGCCCTTTCCTCCCCGCGAGCCACCGATGGCGTCGATCTCCTCGATGAAGCCGATGGCACCGCCCTCCCGGCGCGAGTACTTGCGCAGCGCCCGGAAGTAGGAGCGGATCTTGCGGTTCGTCTGGCCGTAGAACATCGACTGGAAGGCCGACGACGACACGAAGAGGAAGGGCACCCCGCCCTCGGCCGCCATCGCCTTTGCCATGTAGGTCTTGCCCGTGCCGGGTGGTCCCTCGAAGAGGATCGCCCGGCGGGGATTGCCACCCATCACCTCGGCGAAGGTGCGGTGGGCGAGGAAGAGATTGAGCGTCCTTATGGCCTCCTCGACGACGATGTCGGCACCGACGACGTCTTTGAAGCCGACGTCGATCTCGCCCGGCCGGTACAAGATGTGCGGTGACTGACCGGCGCCGAGCAGAGGTCCGCCGAGGAGCAGGACGAGCAGCAAGATGAGGATGGTGGCGGGCAGGTAGCGGCTCTCCGAGCTCGTTAGGTGGGGGAGCACGATGACGTGGGTGGGCCAGAGCACCGCCCGGATGCTCAACCACGCGACGAAGGGAGCCAGCACCCCTGCAAGCTGCAGGAGGTGGCGGCGCCGCACTCTCTCTCTCGTGGCGCCGACATCGGCGGCGACGGCCTTTATGACCGTGGTCTCGCCGAGAAGGCCAAGATCGATGATCCGGGCAGATCCGGTGCTCTCGTTCCCTGCGGAGTGTTGCGATCGCCCTGCGGCGTGTTGCGATCGCCAGTGGTCCTCCCACACCGCCCCGCTCCCGGCCGGTGCGGGCGACTCGGGCGCTGTGGGAGGTGCGGGCGGCTTGAATGCTTCGGTGCGCTCGGGGCCTTCGAGGCGCTCGGGGCGATCGACGATCTCGAGCTCGACTGCAGCCTCGAGTCTCTGGGACCCCGATTGGTCAGCCGCTCCCGGGACGTCTCCGGCGCTTGAACGCGACGCAAGGATCGCCGAGCTCACAGGCGATGGCGTGCCGAGAGATGGCACTGCCCGGCGCCACCTTGGCCCCACTGTCGCCTCGCCTTCTCCTCGCCAGCATCTCGTCCGGGAGTTGGATCCACCGCTCCTGCAATCGAGATTCCCCTTCTTGGCGAGAGGAAACCCCAGGTAGCGGAGGGCGTCGGGTCGGCCACGGTGAGCGCGCGCCGGTGTGGCGCCCTCGGCCTCAGGGTAAGGATCCAAAGAAGGCTGGTGGCCCTTGGTCTATAGGGTGCAAGGCGACTGCGGTAGTTCGCTCGGCCGTACGGGCAGGGGCGTACGGCGCAGGGCCACGGAGGTAGCCCTTCGGTGTCACGAGATTGAGGTTGAAACTCCCAGGAAGTTCTGAGGATGGTCCGAGACGGCGCACAGACCGGACTGGCATCATCGTCGTCACCGGAGCGGTGCCCCCCCTTCACCGTTCTGGCGAGAGGCCGGGGCGGCGTCCCATTCGCCGTTCCGGAACGAAGAGTGAACGGGTTCGGCCTCGCCGAGGCGTGGCCGGCATGGATCCGAGGTGACGTCGATGGATGAGCAGCACAGTCAGCACGAGCCAATGGATCTTCCCGAGCCACATTCCTCCGACCTCCCCGAGGCCGAGCCCGGCACTCCACTCTCGCCACCGTCCACGGCGGCGCCGATGTCCACCGAGTCTCCGTCCACCGAGTCTCCGCCGTCTCCGATGCCCCCGATGGCACCGCCTCAAGACGAAACCGGCTGGGTCATGTTGCCGACGACGGGGCGGACACCTGGACCGGAGCACCCAGGTGCTGGGTCCCCGGGCACTGCTTGGTGGGATGCCTCCGAAGTGAGCGGCATGGTAGAGGGCACCTCCATCGGCGAGGCACGCGCTCGGGATCCGTACGAGACGGCCGGTGCTCCCGAGACGCCCGAGACCGTCGGGCACTCCTATGGCGCTCCCGGGTCGCCCGTCCCCTCCGCTCCCCACGGATCGGGTGACCCCTCCGGTCCCGCGCTCTCGGGCACAGCTTCCGAGTCGTCGAGCGTCCAAGGTCCCAGCTCCTACGGCTCCTACGGCTCTTACGGCTCGGGCGGTCCCTACGGTCCAGGCGGTCCCTACGGTCCAGGCGGACCTGGAGGGTACGGCGGCAACTACGGTCCAGGGGGACCTGGAAGCTACGGCGGGCCGGCGGGTTCTCAAGCCCGCGGAGCGTCACCGCGCCGTCGCCGCGGCCTCGTCGCTGCCTGTGTCGCCGTCGCCGTCCTCCTCGTAGGAGCCGGCGTCGGAATTGCCGAGGCCTTCACCTCGAGTGGGTCCACGCCAGCGGTGCACCGGAGCACGGAGATCGACAGCGTGTCACCGCGAGGGGGCACGGCGCTTCAGACGTCGCGGATCGCGGCCAAGGTCGACCCGGCGGTCGTGGACATCAACACCGTCGCCGAGCTCGTCGGAGGGACCGCCGAATTGGCGGGCACGGGGATGATCGTCTCATCCAACGGCTACATCGTCACCAACAACCACGTGGTGGAGAACGCCACCACGATCAACGTCTCGATCCACGGGAAGTCGGGTCGGTACGCGGCGACCTTCGTCGGGGCCGACCCGGTCGACGACGTAGCCGTGATCCGCGTGCACGGCGTGTCGGGCCTGCCGACCGTGACCTTCGGGAACTCGAATCTGCTGGCCGTCGGCGATCCCGTCGTCGCGATCGGCAACGCCCTTGGTCTCGGCGGCTCGCCGACGGTCTCTACTGGGATCATCTCGGCCCTGCAACGCTCGATCAACGCGAGCGACAGCACCGGTGACTCGACCGAGCACCTGCACGGGCTCATCCAGACTGACGCGCCGATCGAGCCGGGCAACTCCGGCGGACCGCTCGTCAACGCTGCGGGTCACGTCATCGGCATGGACACGGCGGCCTTGGCGACCTCGGACGGCACGGGCTCGTCGCTCGGCTTTGCCCTTCCGATCAACCGGGTGGAATCCATTGCCCACAAGATCGAGACGGGACAGCACTCGTCGAAGATCGTCCTCGGCCTCCAGGCCTTCCTCGGTATCAGCGGCGAGAGTGCGTCGCTGGCCGGTCACGGCGCTCAACAGGGCGTGATAATCGAGGAGGTGATCCCGCGTACCCCGGCCGCCTCTGCTGGCATCCTGCCCGGCGACGTCATCGTCAAGTTCAACGGGCAGTCGACGCCCACCATCGGTGCGCTCTCGAGGGCGATCAAGACCTTGAAGCCTGGTGACTCGGCCTCGGTCACCTTCGAGTCGCAGATGGGCAGCCACACTGTGCACGTGAAGCTCATCCCCGGACCGGCGGCCTGACGACCGACAGACACTGGCCGCCCCGCGCGAGCGCTTGAGTTCCGCAAGTGCACGGGGACATGCGCACGGCCGCTGGCACAATGGCGCCATGGTGAGCGCCGCAGCCGCCGGCCGGGGGGAACCGAGGGTGCTCGTCGTGGACGACGAGGAGTCGATCACGGAGCTCGTGGCGATGGCTCTTCGGTACGAGGGATTCGAAGTCGCGACCGCCGCCGCCGGATACGAGGCGTTAAGCCGCCTCGAGGAGTTCCGGCCCGACCTTATGGTCCTTGACGTGATGCTCCCCGACGTCGACGGGTTCGCCATCGCCGAGCGGGTGCGCCGGGAACGGCGTGACGTCCCGGTGCTCTTCCTCACGGCGCGAGATGCCACCGAGGACAAGGTGCGCGGGCTCACCATCGGAGGTGACGACTACGTCACGAAGCCCTTCTCCGTGGCGGAGCTGGTCGCGCGCGTCCAGGCGATCCTTCGACGGGCGGGCAAGGCGGAGGACCGCCACGTCCTCACCCTCGCCGACTTGGAGATGGACGACGACGCTCATGAGGTACGTCGATCAGGGGAGCTCGTCGAGCTGACCGCCACGGAGTACCGGCTCCTTCGGTACCTGCTTGTCAACGCCCGCCGCGTCCTCACGCGGTCGCAGCTTCTAGACCACGTCTGGAGCTACGACTTCGGCGGGGATGCCGGCGTGCTCGAGACCTACGTGTCCTACCTCCGAAAGAAGATCGATCACGTCGAGCCGCACCTGATCAACACCGTTCGAGGCGTCGGTTACGTGCTTCGCACGCCGCGGGAATAGGTCCGCGCGCCGTCAGGCAGGCACCGACAATGCCACTTCGCACACGCCTTGTGATCCTCCTCGTGTTCTTCGTGGCGATCGCGCTCATCGCCACCGACGCCATCACCTTCACCTCTCTCCGCAACTCGCTCACCTCTCAGGTGGACGGGCAGCTGGCGCAGATCTCGCGGTCGCGGCTCGGCTGCAACGGGGTGCCTTACGGGACCTACTTCAACTTCTACACGCCAGTCGGTCAGCCGGCCGAGCCGACGGCGGCCGGTTTCAGCTGCAAGAGCGGACTGCCGCTGCCCCGGATCGCCCCGGCGATCGTCCGACAGGCGGTCGCCAGCGGCGGCCTCTACACGACCGTCGGCAGCTCACGAGGGGCCGGGCAGTACCGCGTGCTGATACAGCCTCTCTCCACTCCCCAGACCGGCCCGACGGTGCTCGCCATAGCGGTTCCCCTCACGGCGGTCTCGTCGACGCTCGGCAACCAGCTTCGCCTGGACCTCATCGTCAGCCTCATAGTTCTTGTCGCCCTCGCGGTGGCCGCCTGGATCATCGTGCGCCTGAGCACGCGACCGCTGGCCCGGATGGCGAAGACGGCTGGCGAGATCGCCGCCGGCGACCTCACGCGTCGGGTAACGCCGACCGACGAGAGGACCGAGGTAGGTCAGCTCGGCGCGGCCCTGAACGTCATGTTGGAGCGGATCGAGGAAGCCTTCGAGGAGAAGGAGTCCTCCGAGCAGCAGCTGCGCCGGTTCGTCGCAGACGCCTCCCACGAGCTGAGAACGCCGCTCACGTCGATCCGCGGCTATGCCGAGCTTTTCCGCTCCCGGCTCGCCGAGCGACCTGACGACCTGGCGGCGGCGCTGCGGCGTATCGAGAGCGAATCGGCCCGAATGGGCGTGATGATCGAGGATCTGCTCCTCCTCGCTCGCCTTGACCGCGGCCGGCCCCTTGCCCTGGCGCCAGTGCGGCTGTCGGCCATCGCCGAGGACGCCGTGAGCGACGCCCGCGCGATCGACCGGTCGCGTGCCGTCACGGCCGCCATACCTCCTGACCTCACCGTCCTCGGCGACGAGCAGCGCCTTCGCCAGCTCGTCGGGAATCTCCTAAACAACGCCCTCGCTCACACTCCGGCTCTGACGCCGATCGAGGTTGCCGCTCGCGCCGGGCCCGGCAACGTCGTCCGCCTCGCCGTCATCGACCACGGGCCGGGCATCGCCGAGGGCGATCGGCCCCACGTCTTCGAGCGGTTCTGGCGGGCCGACCGATCGAGGCTGCGCCGCGGCGGTGGATCTGGCCTCGGCCTCTCCATCGTGGCTGCCATCGTGTCGGCACACCATGGCCGGGTTTGGGTGGAGGCGACACCTGGAGGCGGTGCAACCTTCGTGGTCGAGCTGCCCGCCGCTGGCGCCGAGACACCTTCGGCGCGTGCCGAGACACCTTCGGCGCCTGCCGAGGCATCTGCCACTCCCGCCGATGCCACTCCCGCCGATGCCGCTACCACCGGGGAAGAACCGGGCACCACCGCGCCACCGACCGCTCTCGTCGTGCCGGCGTCTCGTCACCTCGGACGGCGCGGTCGCAGCTGAACGTCGCCGACGGTTGGCGAGGAGTGCTTCGTAGCGCCCGTCACGATGCGCGCGCTGCATGACCTCGAGGGCCACCGGGGCACAGGGCGCGATCTCATAGCGTTCGAGTCGCGCCGCGAGCTTCTCGGCGACGTCCGGACACGTACCCCGGCTCGCCCACGCCCAGATTGAGGTGTCCGCGAGGTAGCGGGGCAACCGTGCGCGGCCTCAGACTCGCTAGCCACGGAGCTCGGCGAGAGCGGCCAGCTCGACGATCTCCGGGCCTCCGGAGCGTACGAGCGCCGCAGCACGGCGCAGTGCGGCAAGCCTGTGGACCTCACGCAAGGCTCGGTCGACGGTCTCTCCCGCCGCACGCGTCCCGAGCACCGCCCATGGTTCCGAAGTAGAGCGGAGTGGCGAGGACCGTCGGGTCCTTCACGGTCCCATCGTAGGGCCGCCCTCTTGGAGGACTCCTGCCGCTCAGGTCCGCCCCGAGATGCCGGGCTCGCGCGAGGATGGCTCGGCCATGGAGGTGCGCGTCGGACCGTCTGTGATCGTCGCCCACCTCGACGACGAGATCCTGGTCTCGGATACCGATGCCAGCCTGTCGGGCGATGCCCAGGAGGGCTACTTCATCGCCGACACCCGCCTCGTCTCCGGCTACCGCCTCAAACTTGGACGGGCTGCCCCCGTCTTGCTGAACTCCTCCCAGATCGGGCCCAGCTCGGCGCGCTTCGAGCTCACGAATCCCGAACTGCTCGACGACAACGGCTTCGACGTCCCCGAGCACAGCCTGCACCTGCGCCTGGACCGGGTGCTCGGCCGTGGGGTGCATGAGGACTACGAGCTTGTGAACTACGCCGGCCACCCGGTCAATCTGATCGTCGAGGTGAGCGTGGAGTCGGACTTCGCCGACATCTTCGACGTGAAAGACGGGCGCCTGCAGCGTCGGGGGATCGTCCGCAGCACCTGGGACGATCAGAGTGCCGTCCTCAGCAACCGCTTCATTCACAACAGCTTCGAGAGGTCCGTTCAGATCGAGTCGCGCAACGCGACAGCTCCGGCGACCTACGCCAACGGTGCTCTTCTCTTCCCGGTGCTGCTGGGGCCGGGCGGCGCCTGGCACACGTGCCTTCTCTGGCGGCCGGTGCTCGACGGTGAAGAGCTGGCGACGGTGCCGACCTGTCACCAGCTTGCGCTCGGCTACGGCCACGGTGGGGTTGCCGGCCACGCCGCTGCCGCCCAGGTCCGGACGAGCGATCCGGCCGTGACGGCGACGATCCGCCAGGCGATCGAGGACCTTTCCGAGCTGCGCCTGCGTGCTCAGGTCCCCTTCCCGCCCGGCTCGGAAGATGGCGTCTTCTCGCCAGAGCTGCCCCGACCTGGCGCCGACGGGGAGAACTGGACGCCGGCGGCCGGCATTCCCTGGTTCGTGAGCGTCTTCGGCCGGGACGCCCTCGTCGCCTCGCTGCAGGCGCTCCCTGTCTCATACCGCTTCGCCGAGGGGAGCCTTCGGGCGCTCGCGGCTCTTCAGGCGACCGGAACCGACGACGACCGCGACATGCAGCCGGGCAAGATCGAGCACGAGCTGCGCCGAGGCGAGCTGGCGCGGCTTCGACTCGTCCCGCACACGCCGTACTACGGGACCCACGATGCCACGCCGCTGTTCGTGCTCACGGCAGCCTCCACGTGGGCGTGGCACGGGAGCCGTCCGGAGCTCGATCACCTCCGGCCGCATGTCGAGGCGGCCCTCGCCTGGGTCGACCGGGACGGCGACGAGGATGGCGACGGCATCCAGGAGTACCGCACGCGCTCTTCTCGGGGCTACTTCAACCAGGGCTGGAAAGACGCCCACGACGCCATCCTGCATGGCGACGGCAGCCTGCCCGAGCTGCCGATCGCCACCTGCGAGCTGCAGGGGCTCGTCGTGGCGGCGAAGCGCGCATGGGCGGGCGTGCTGGAGGACGCCTACGGGGACGGCGACGGGGCCGAGCGGTTGCGCAGGGAGGCGGACCGCCTCGCCGAGATTATCGAGGAGAAATTCTACTGGGAGGCCGAGGGCACGTACTACCTCGGTCTCGACGGGCGAAAGCGGCCGATCGAGACCGTGGCCTCGAACGCCGGTCACCTGCTCTACTACGGCGCCGTCGGAGCAGACCGCGCCGCCAAGGTCGCGAGCCGGCTCTTCGAAGACGACATGTGGAGCGGTTGGGGGCTTCGCACCGTGTCGGCGCGCCATCCTCGATACAACCCCTTCTCCTACCAGCTCGGGTCTGTGTGGCCGCACGACAACGTCCTGATCGCAGCCGGGCTTCGCCGTTACGGCTTCCACGCCGAGGCGCAGGCAATCGCTCGCGGGATGTTCAGCGCTGCCGACTGCTTCGTGAACCGCAGACTGCCCGAGCTGTTCGCCGGTCTCGCCCGCGACGACGCCTCCTTCCCCGTCCAGTACCTCGGGGCCAACGTGCCTCAGGCCTGGGCCTCGGGGGCGATCATCCAGCTCCTGGACGTCTTCTTGGGCTTCGAGGCAGACGCCCCCAAAGGGACGCTCAAGCTGCGGCCGGCACTTCCGGAGTGGCTGGAGGCGGTCGCCGTCTCGGGACTGCTCTTCGCCGACCAGCGCCTCGCACTGGAGGTGCATCGCACCTCCAGTGGCGGCCACGAGCTCGAGGTTTCCTCGGGCGCCGGCCTCGACGTCGCCCTCGCCCACTGACGCGGCGCCGGCCCGTCTTCGCGCTCGCCTGTTCGATCGAGCGCCAAGGGCGCGGCATCATCAGCTACACCGGCAGGCCGCCATTCCTCCTCGTCGCCAGGCTCAGGCGACTTTGGCCATCGTCTCGTGGGCCTCGAGGAGGCTCCAGTAGACCGAAAGGTGGCCCGCGACCATCTTTTCGACCGAGAAGTGGTCCCGTGCGGCCTGGCGGCAGCGCTCGCGGTCGAGCGACGGAACCGCCGCGAGCGCCTCGACGAGGGCGGGGACGCCGTCGGCGAGCACTCCTGTGACTCCGTCCTCGACGATCTCGGGGGCGGCGCCCCGGTTCGTTGCCACGACCGGGGTCCCGCAGGCGAGCGCCTCGATCATCACCATGCCGAACGGTTCCCGCCAGGCTATGGGGTTCAGCAGGCAACTCGCTTTCGAGAGCAGATCCAGCTTGGACTTGCGCCCGAGCTCCCCGACGAATTCGACCTTGCCGCCCAAGAGAGGCTTCACCCGCTCCTCGAAGTATGCCTGCTCGGCCGGCTCCGAGCACTTTCCGGCGATGAGGAGCGGTATCCCAGCCTCCCGGGCGACCTGGGCGGCGACGTGGACGCCCTTGGTCGGAGCGAGGCGCCCGAGAAACATGGCATAGCCGCCCTTGCCGTCGCCCTCGGGGAACTCGTCGACATCGACGCCGTGGTGGATGACTGCAGCGACCCTCGACCTGGCGCTGGCGGCCTGTGAACGGGAGATGGCGATCACCGGGATCCTCGGGCTGACGGCTGCGTAGTACTCGTCGAGACCCTCCTCGAAGGGACCGTGGTTGGTGGTCACGACGGGCAGCGCCGAGTAGCCGGCGGCATAGAGCGGCCCGGCGAGGGTGTGATCGTGGACGACGTCGCAGTCGGCGAGCTGCTCGTAGGCGCCGATGACGTGGCGGATCTCGAGCAGCTCGCCGTCGGGACGCCCGATCCCGGTCGCCTCGGCGAAGTGCCACCGCCTCGCGACGTGGCACTCGCTGTCACCGCTTGCAAAGAGGACAACCTCGTGCCCGGCCGCGGCGAGGCCGCAGGCGAGCGAGTCGATCACCGTCTCGGTACCGCCATAGGCGGGTGGAGGGACAGGGATCCAGGGAGGGGAGATAAGGCCGATACGCATCTTGGTCTCCCGAGTCTACCAGCGTTCGGTCGCGAAATCATATCGGTCAACGATATATTGCCTATGAGGCGGCGGCCTCGAACGTATGTTTGCTCGCTCCGCTACTCTGGATCGTGGTGAGCACCGGGAAGAGCCCTCGCCACGTCGCCTACGCCGAGCTGCACTGCCACTCGAGCTTCAGCTTCTTGGACGGCGCCTCTCATCCTGAGGAGCTGGTCGCCATGGCGAAGGAGCTGGATCTGGAGGCGATAGCCCTCACCGACCACGATGGCCTCTACGGGGTGGTCCGCTTCTTCGAAGCGGCGCGTGAGCTCTCGGTGCCCGTCGTCTACGGCGCCGAGCTGACCTTGGCACCGGGCGCCGCAGTGCCGGGCGCCCGCAAGGCGCCCTCTCGCACCCGAGCTCCCGATCCGGAGGGCTCCCATCTCGTTGCGCTCGCCCGTTCAGCCACCGGGTACACCCGCCTGGCGAGGGCCTTGAGCGAGGGGCAGCTCGCCGGCGAGGAGAAGGGGCGCCCCGCCCACGACCTCGGTCGCCTTGCCGAGCTGGCTGGCGGGCACCTCCTCGTGCTCACAGGCTGCCGGAAGGGCTCCGTCCCGGCGGCGCTCGTGCGTGCCGGACCGTCGTCCGCAGCCCGCGAGCTCGACCGGCTCGTCGAGCTCTTTGGGCGCGAGAACGTAGCCGTCGAGCTGTTCGACCACGGCGACCCTCTCGACGGGGCGAGGAACGACGCCCTCGCCGAACTGGCAGCGCGCCGCGGTGTCGGTTTTCTCGCCACGAACCTCGTGCACTACGCGACGCCCTCGGACCGCCGCCTCGCCTCGGTTCTGGCGGCCATACGCTCGGGCAGCTCGCTCGACGACCTCGACGGCTGGCTACCGGCAGCACAGGCTGCCTACCTGAGATCGGGCGCCGAGCAGGCGAGACGGTTTGGCCGCTACCCGGGGGCGGTCGAGCTTGCTGCCGAGCTCGGTCGAGCGTGCAGCTTCGACTTGCAGCTCGTCGCCCCGAAGCTCCCGGACTTCCCCGTCCCTGCCGGCCACGACGAGATGTCCTTCCTGCGCCACCTCGTCGAGGAGCGAGCCCCAAGGCGCTACGGCACCCGCGACGACGAGAAGGTAAAGGGCGCCTGGGCCCAGCTCGACCACGAGCTCGAGATGATCGGCCGTCTCGGTTTCCCCGGCTACTTCCTCGTCGTCTTCGACATCGTCGAGTTCTGCCGCCGAAGCGGCATCTACTGCCAGGGCCGAGGCTCGGCCGCCAGCTCGGCGGTCTGCTACGTCCTTGGGATCACGAACGCCGATGCGGTCTCGCTCGGCCTGCTCTTCGAGCGCTTCCTCTCACCCGAGCGCGACGGTCCCCCCGACATCGACGTCGACATCGAGAGCGGCAGGCGCGAGGAGGTCATCCAGTACGTCTACGAGCGGTACGGCCGTGAGTGCGCCGCGCTCGTCGCGGTCGTCGTCACCTACAGGGCGCGCTCCGCCATCCGCGATATCGGAAAGGCATTCGGCCACCCCCAGGGCCAGGTCGACAAGTGGTCGCGCGGGATCGACCACTTCGGCTCTCTCGGCGGGCGCCGCCACGTCAACACGGGCGAGCGGGCCGGGCACTGGTCCTGGTGGTCGGGGGCGGTAGCTCGCGAGCTGGCGGCATCAGATGCCGCCCGTCGCGGACAAGAAGTCAGCCGCCGCGGATCCGGAGCCGCCCCCGGGCGTGACGACGTCGCCTGCGAGCCTGGCCCGCCTCCCTGGACCTCTCCCGTCCCGACCGGCCGCCCCGGCGGGGCCCACGAGCGCCTCGGCATCCCTGAGCGGGTTCTCGAGGCGGCAAGGGAGATCGAGGGCTTCCCTCGCCACCTCGGCATCCATCCCGGCGGCATGGTTATCTGCGACCGCCCCGTCTCAGAGGTCTGCCCGGTCGAGTGGGCCCGCATGGAGGGCCGCAGCGTGCTGCAGTGGGACAAGGACGACTGCGCCACCGTCGGGCTCGTGAAATTCGACCTGCTCGGCCTCGGGATGCTGGAAGCGATCCACCGGGCCGTCGACCTCGTCGCCGCTCACCACCGCGTCGAGCTCGATCTCGCCGCCATCCCCCAGCAGGACGAGGTCTACGAGATGCTCTGCCGGGGCGACTCGGTCGGGGTCTTCCAGGTGGAGAGCCGGGCGCAGATGGCGACCCTCCCGCGCCTTAAGCCGCGGACCTTCTACGACCTAGTCGTCGAGGTGGCGCTCATCCGACCTGGGCCGATCCAGGGCGGCTCGGTCCATCCCTACCTGCGGCGCCGCAACGGCTCCGAGCCGGTGACCTACATGCACCCGGTCTTCGAGCGCAGCCTCAAGAAGACGCTCGGGGTGCCGCTCTTCCAGGAGCAGCTGATGGAGATGGCGATCGACGCCGCCGGCTTCAGCGCTTCAGAGGCCGATCAGCTCCGCCAGGCGATGGGCTCGAAGCGCTCGGCCACGCGGATGGAGCGCCTCCGCGCCCGGCTTTTTACAGGCATGGCAGAGCGAGGGATCACAGGTGAGGTGGCCGAGGAGATCTGGGAGAAGCTGCGGGCTTTCGCCAATTTCGGCTTCCCCGAAAGCCACTCCGTCTCCTTTGCATATCTCGTCTACGTGAGCGCCTGGCTCAAGTTGCACTACCCGGCCGCCTTCCTCGCGGCGCTGCTGAATTCCCAACCGATGGGGTTCTGGGCACCTCGTACCCTCGTCGCCGACGCCCGACGCCATGGCGTCGAGGTCCTCGGTCCCGACGTGAACCGGAGCGAGGCCGGCGCCTCGCTAGAGCTCCGGGAGGCAGAACACGTGGCCGGGCCCTCGGCGGCCGGGCCATCGGGTGGCGGGGTCGCTGTACAGCAACCGGCGGTGCGTCTTGGTGTCGCCTCGGTGAAAGGGATCGGCGACGAGCTGGCGGGTCGCATCGCCTCAGGACGGCCCTATCAGGGCATCGAGGATCTCGCCCTCCGCTCGGGGGCGAGCCGTCCGGTGCTCGAGGCGCTGGCGACGGCGGGAGCGCTCGATGGCCTTGGAGCCGGCGGGCGTAGGGAGGCGCTCTGGGCGGCCGGCGCCGCAGCCGAGGCGCGCCAGGATCGCCTTGTGGGTACCGTCGGCGGCACGAAGGCGCCTGAGCTGCCGTATATGGAGCCGGTCGAGGAGATGGCGGCAGACCTGAAGACCATGGGCCTTTCCTTGTCGACTCCGCCGATGGCTTTCCTCCGGCCGGACCTCGGGAGGAAAGGAGCCGTGCAGATCGCCTCGCTCCTTCGGGTACGAGACGGCGAGAAGGTAACGGTCGCAGGCATCGTGACCCACCGCCAGCGCCCTGCGACGGCGGGCGGGACGACCTTTTTGAACCTCGAGGACGAGACCGGGCTCGTCAACGTCATCTGCTCGCCGGGGCTATGGGTGCGCTACCGACGCGCCGCACGCTCTGCTGCCGTCCTTCTCGTGCGGGGACGCCTCGAGCGGGCCAACGGGGCC
Organism: Acidimicrobiales bacterium; assembly: GCA_050742375.1. Lineage (GTDB taxonomy): Bacteria > Actinomycetota > Acidimicrobiia > Acidimicrobiales > Bog-793 > JAKATT01. The sequence goes on from JBOGHY010000099.1 coordinate 14,912, forward strand.
AACCCCGAAGCGCTCTCGGGGGCGAACCTCGTCGCCGAGCACCTGGAGGAGGTGACCCTCGAGATGACCATGGCGTCGTCGAGGGACTTCCGCTGAGAGAACGGTGCCGGCAAGGAGGCCCCGGACCCGTCGCCCGACCCATCCGTCGCCCACCCATCATTTGCCGGTGCTACAGGTGGCACCCGTCTACCCGCCCGAGCCGTCCGCCGCCCGATCCGCCTACCCGGCGCCGGGAGTTGGTGCGACGCATGACGTAAGCGACGATGCGGGCCGAGGTGGTGTCGTAGAGCTCGCAGAAGCGAGCTTCGCGCTCGTTGGACATGGCGCCGCTCCTAGGGCCGTTCCTCCGAGAGTCTCATGTCATCTGCGAGCCCATCGTTA
>JBOGHY010000100.1:0-8308 GCA_050742375.1 Acidimicrobiales bacterium
CCACACCGTGGTGACCTGCCGGACCCGTTATGACGAGGAAACGCGGGCCTACGTGAAGCGACGGACCGCCGAGGGCAAGACCCAGCGAGAGATCAAGCGCTACGTCGCCCGTGAGCTCTTCCGGATCCTCGAGTCGTCAATGACTTAACATCCATAGGAGCGTCAGCCGATATCGATGATCTGCTGGCCTGTTGGCGACCAGGATGGACAAGACGTCGGTGACCCGGCCGTGCCGGGCGAGCTGGCGGACCCTGGGGCCGGGCGTGTGAGCGCGTCGTCGGCAGCGGGTTGGATCGGGGCCGGCTGAACGGGCTGTTCCGTATCGGGGTGGACGAGATCTGCTGGCGCAAGCATCGTCGCTACCTGACGCTGGTGATCGACCACGGCCGGGCGCAAGATGGTGGGCTACCGCAGGTGTCGCAGGTCAGCCTGGCAGTGGCAGGGCTCAAAATCCACGACGGCCGGGACAACCTCCGGGCCTCCCCGCCGAAATCGTCGTGCCGTTTTGGGCAGACAGGGTCCTCGCTTCGCAGTTCTCGTGAATGTTGCGCCCAAATGGCTGGGTGGAAAGCGGCGCTGTCCGTCACGACCGACAGCACGAAGGTGCCCGTCGGGCTGTGGGAGGGCGACACCGAGAACGCCACGGTCGAAGAGACCTCCTCGCCGACCTCGTCGCCGCGGCTTCTCCTACGAAGAGGGGATCCGCTGTGTGCTCGACGGCTCGAAGGCGCTGGCGTCAGGCGTGCGGCACGCCTTCGGCAAGCACGCCGTACCGTCTATGAGTGTGACGCCTACGGTGTCCGACTCATCGGTGCCCAGTACTGCAGGGAGTCCCGGAGCTTCATAGCGCGGCTCGGGCAGGGAGGGTCGTGGCCCTCCTCAGTCACACACGCGGGAGGACTTTGCCGGGGTTGAAGATGCCCGTCGGATCGAACGCGTTCTTTACGGCGCGCATGAGGTCGACTCCGGAATCTCCGTACTCGACGATGAGGAAACCTGCTTTCCCGTACCCGACGCCGTGCTCTCCGGTGCATGTACCGTCGAAGGCAATCGCCCTCCGCGCGAGGCGCTCGCCGAAGCTCTGTGCCTCAGCTAGTTCGACTGCGTTCTCGGGATCGATGAGCAGGCACAGGTGAAAGTTGCCGTCGCCGACATGTCCGACCAGCGGGGCGACGAGCCCGGACGCTTTCAGGTCGTCCTCGGTTTCCTCGATGCAGGCGGCTAGGGCGGAGATCGGCACACAGACATCTGTCATCAGGCCACGAGCGCCTGGGCGCAGAGCAAGGATCGCCTCCAGCGCTCGATGACGCACCTCCCACAAGCGCCTGCGTCCATCCTCCTCGGACGTCCATTCGAACCCAGTCGCGTGACAAGCGCCGGCAATCTCCTGAACGATCGTCGCCTGTTCGATGACGGCGGACGCGGTGCCATGAAACTCGAAGAACAACGTCGGCCTTACAGAAAACTCCAGTCCGTGCCGACGGTTGATCGCTTCGATCGAAAGTGAATCCAGTAATTCGATCCGCGCGACCGGAACCCCACTCTGAATCGTCTGGACAGCACAAGCCACTGCGTCTTCCAGCGCTTGATACGCGCAGATCGCCGCGGACATGGCTTGCGGTACTGGATGAAGCCGCAAGACTGCGTCGGTGATGATGCCGAGAGTTCCCTCGGAACCGATAAACAGCCTCGTAAGATCATAACCAGCCGACGACTTGCGGGCGCGAGAGCGCGTCCTGACTACATCACCGGTCGCGGTCACGACCGTTAGGGACAGTACATTATCGCGCATCGCCCCATAGCGGACTGTCGTAGTGCCAGAGGCACCAGTTGCGATCATGCCGCCGATGGTTGCGTCGGCGCCGGGATCGACCGGAAAGAACACTCCTTCGGTACGGAGACGTCGCTCGAGTTGCAAGCGGGTCACGCCTGCTTCCAAGTGGACATCCATGTCTTCGAGGGAGACCCGCAGAATCCGTTTCATACGCGACATGTCGATGCAGACTCCGCCCTCGAGAGCAGCAACGTGGCCCTCAAGGGACGTCCCCGCTCCGAACGGTATAAGGCAGGCACCGGTACGTCGACAAAGAGCGACAATCTCCACAACCTCACGAGTCGCGGTCGGCCAACACACAATGTCCGGCGGTGCGGCCTTGTGATATGACTCGCCCTGGCCGTGCTGCGAGCGTTCCGAAGCAGAAACCGAAACACGCTGCTCGCCCAGTAAGGAGCGAAGCTGGCGTTCAATCTGGACTATACTAGGCAAAGTAAATAACCACCTCCCTCGATCACATTGTAAAGGTATTTGACGACGAACACGACGCGTCCTTTATCGAAAGCGCGACATGGATGCGAGAGCACAAAAGTGACGCAGCCCGACGTTCAGATGCTCATGGTGGCGAAGAGAGCCATGCTGGTCATTCACGCGAGCACCTCCCCAGTCAGAAGGTCTCCCCTATCACCTCCTACCGGCCAGCACGACAGCGGGATCGGGAACCCGTCAGGAACGTCTCAGCGGCCGAACCCGACGATCGCGAGTCCTGGCTCCGGTGTCGAGTGACACATAGCGCAGAGTTCCATTGCGGGCTGAAGCGCACCAACCTCGTCGCAATCCTGAGTCCTTCCCTTCCCGAGCGAGGATAACCCGGCGTAGAGAGCGTGCCTGAGGATGTCCCGTTCCCCCCTTTGACTTTCGGGTGATCCTCGAGTGCGATCGTAGGCGATGCCGGACGTTTTCGATATGGCTGTGGCGGTGACGGGTGTAGCTCAGCTGATGGTAGGGTCCGTGCTGCTGCGGCGGTTCCGTTTTGCAGCGACAGCCCGGGGACCGCCACCAGGACCACCATCAGCTCCTCGGGCGAGGTAGGCGCGGTGCCACCTTGACCAGAGAATTGGAGAGGCCCGCGTCGATAAGCCCGTCGCGGGCGGCTACGGTGCGCGCCGGGCGTTCGGGGTGCTCCGTGCCGGTGTGTCGTGGTGGTCGACCGCGGTGTTGAGTCGTTCAGCAGCCCGTGCACGCACCTGGGGTGCCGCGCCGTCGTGCATGCGGTAGACGATGACGCCGGCGAGTGGTAACGCCACAGCACTTGCCGGCGCGATTCGTCACCCTGCAGTGGCGATCCATTGCTCGAGCGTACCCAACGACGCATCACCGCTCGAAGCGACTTCAAGTGGTCAACCGCCCGTCCAGTACCGCACCGAGCCCGTCTGCGACCGGCCGGTCGGCCGACTCGACGGCATGCGCGTAGACGCGCAGCGTCATCGCTGGGTTCGCATGCCCGAGGCGGTTGGCGACGGTGCGGATGTCGTGGCCCGCGGCGATGGCAGTCGTTGCCGACCAGTGCCTGAGGTCATGGAGGCGCCAGCGCCGATCGATGCCTGCCGCCGTGCGGGCACGACGCCACCACGCCGTCAAGCGCTCGGGATTCACCGGTCTGTTCCCCACCGCGAGCACCCAAGGCCCGTAGGCGCCGTACTCACCGCGCAGCTCGTTCAGACGATCAACGCTTTCCCTGTCGAGAGACACCACCCGCCGGTTCCCCGTCTTGGTCGGGTCGTCCCGCAATGTCGGTGTCAGCGGCGCGCCGAGCCTGCCGTGGCGGATGATGGCGACGCTCGAGTCGATTGTCAGGCGATCGCCTTGCAGATCCTCCCAACGCAAGGCTGCAAGCTCGGAGCGTCGCGCTCCGGTCAGTGCCGCCAGCCTCACCGCAAGGCCGGCCGCCGGTTCGAGCACACCCTGTGACACGAGGTCCTCTGTCGCCGAAAGGACCTTTCTCACGTCCTCGGCCGAGAGCACACCCCGTTGCTGCTGTCTGCGACGTCCGAGGCGGGCCACGCCGACGACGTTCGTGTTCACCCAGCCCCACCGGACGGCTTGGGTGACGGCCGCCCGCAAAACGAGATGTTGATTACGGATCGAGCTCTCGCCGACGCCCGCGCGAGTTAGGCGAGCGTGCCAGTTGTCAACGTCGACTGCGGTGAGCCGTGCGAGGCTGATCCGTACGATCGGGTCCGTCTTCACGAGCTGCGCCCGACTGTGCTGGTTCCGGTCTGTGGAGGGGGCCCATGAGGGCGCACTGTGCTCGAGCCAGAGGTCGAGCAATTGGCCGACGGTGACCTGCGCCGATGCCGTCGCCGAGTGCAGTCCCAGCTGCGCCGCGACGCGCTGCGCATCACGTTTTCCACCCTTTACCGACGTGCTCACCTGTATCGGACGCCCCGCAGTATCGCGGCCAACGAAGGTCCGGATCTCCCACACGCCGGGCCTGCGCTCGCGGATGGTCGCCACGAGAGGACCTTAGCAGCTGTAGGGATGGAGTAGGGATATCAGGCGGAAATGTTGTAGGTCGGAGCGCAACTGGCGCCTCAGATAGCCTATTTGAACAGGTTCTTTGCGATGACCACGCGCTGCACCTGGTTGGTCCCCTCGTAGATCTGGGTGATCTTGGCGTCCCGCATGAAGCGCTCGGCGGGGAAGTCCTTCGTGTAGCCGTAGCCGCCGAGCAGCTGGACAGCGTCGGTCGTGACCTGCATCGCCACGTCGGAGGCGAAGCACTTGGCCATCGCCCCGAGCGAAGAGAGGTTCTTGCCGGGGTCGCCGGCGTCGATCGTCCCGCAGGCCCGGTATACGAGGCCCCGGGCGGCCTCGATGCGCATCGCCATGTCGGCGAGCATCCATTGGATGCCCTGGAAGTCGGCGATCGGCCGTCCGAACTGCCTGCGCCCCTTCACGTACTCAGTGGCGTAGTCGAGCGCTCCCTGAGCGATGCCGACGGCCTGCGCCCCGATGGTGGGCCGAGACCGGTCAAGGGTGTGCATGGCGATGTAGAAGCCTTGGCCCTCCTCGCCTATCCGGTTGGACGCCGGGACCCTCACGTCGTCCAGCAGCACCTCACCGGTGGGGCTGGCCCTAAGCCCGAGCTTGTGCTCCAGCTTGGGGATCTTTATGCCCCAGTCCTTCTCGACGAGGAAGCAGGTGATACCCCGGTGCCCGGCGTCCGGGTCCGTCTTGGCGAAGACGGTGTAGGTGTCCGAGATGCCGGCGTTGGTGATCCAGTACTTGGTGCCGCTCAGGACGTACCAGTCGCCATCGCGCACCGCCCGGGCCTTCATCGACGCCACGTCGGAGCCGGCATCCGGCTCGGAGAGGCAGTAGCTCGCCTGGAGCTCACCCGAGGCGATCTTGGGGAGGTACTTGTGCCTCGTGTCCTCTGAGGCGAAGTTGATGACTGGGAGCATCCCGAGCTTGGAGATGAGGATCGTCACCGAGGTCGAGGCGTCGGCCCGGGCCAGCTCCTCGATCGAGATGGCCTGAGTGACGTGGTCGGCTCCCTGGCCGCCGTACTCGGACGGCACGCCGAGAGACGGCAGCTCCATCTCGCAGCAGGCGCGGAAGGCCTCCCAGGAGTACTCCTCCCTCTCGTCGGCCCCTGCGGCGAGCGGGGCGATCCGGCTCTCGACGAAACGCCTCAGCACGCCGCGGAACGCCGCCTGGTCATCGTTGACGTCGAACACGGCCATTCAGGCAGTCTCGCGCCACCCCCAGGTGCCCCCGCCAGCCGGGCCGGGCCGGCTGGCCGCAACCCGTGGAAGCATCAAGGCTCTCAGTCGGGCAGGCCGGCGAGATCCCTCCAGGCTTCGGGCTCGTCCTCCAGCACGACCCGGACCTGCGCCGGCGTCATTCGAAGCGTCGACTCGGGGACCCACTCGGCGAGGTCGCGCTGTTGCCAGTAGTCGTTGGCGGCTCCGGAGAAGTACCGAGCTCGGGCGTCCACGATCTCCTCGGAGACCCCGTACAGGTAGCCGAAGAGATTGAGACCGAGCTCGATGTCGGCGCTCACCGGCGCCCTCCCGAAGAGCGCTGCCCGCCGGAGCCCGATCATGACCGCACCCATGAGCACGTCCTCGGCGTGCTCGCCCTCACCGAGGCGGAGACGTGAGGCGAAGCGCTCCGCCAGCAGGAGGGCGTAGCCCTGGTCGGGTCCGGGGATCCCCGTGTTCGGGCGGCGGCGCGGACGCGGGTCATCGGCGAAGTCGGCGGGCCGATGCGCCAGCCACGGCGGCGGCGCTGCCAGCCGACGGGTATCCCGCACGGCGGTCGAAGAGACGATAGGGGCGTACTTAGGCTGGGTCATCGGACGTGCTCGACCCAGTCCTTGTAGGCCTCGACCTCGCCCCGAACGGCGGCAAAGAACTGGTCCTGCAGCATCTTTGTGATCGGCCCCGGCGCGCCGCTGCCGACGGCGCGGTCGTCGACCGAGGAGATGGGCACGACCTCGGCGGCGGTACCGGTGAGGAAAGCCTCGTCGGCCGTGTACAGATCGGTCCGCCGCAGCAGCGACTCGGTCACCTCGTAGCCGAGATCGCCGGCGATCGTCATGATCGAATCCGCCGTGATCCCCTCGAGGGCGCCGACCGAGGAGGAAGGTGGCGTGAGGATGCGGCCCCGGCGGACGACGAAGACGTTCTCCCCGGTCCCCTCGCACAAGTGACCGTCGGTGGTCAACAGCAGCGCCTCGTCGTAACCGGCCCGCACCGCCTCGACTTTTGCGAGCGAGGAGTTCACGTACATGCCCGTCCCTTTGGCGGCCGTCGGCATGGCACGGGGATCGTGGCGGGCCCAGGAGGAGACCTTGAGCCGGATCCCGTTGGCGATGCCCTCGTCGCCGAGGTACGCCCCCCAGGGCCAGCAGGCGACGGCCACCTTCACGGCGCAGCCGATCGGATTGAGGCCCATCTCGCCGTAGCCGAGGTAGACGAGCGGGCGCACGTAGCAGGACTCGAGGCCGCTCGCGGAGACGACGGCCCTCACGGCGGCCACCATCTCGGCCTCGGAGTAGCCGATGTCGAGGCCGAGGATGTGAGCCCCCGAGAAGAGGCGCCTTATGTGGTCGGTGAGCCGGAAGACGGCCGGTCCGGAGGCGGTCGGGTACGTGCGGATGCCCTCGAAGACGCCGAGGCCGTAGTGGAGGCTGTGGGTGAGCACGTGCACGGTCGCCTTGTCCCAGTCGACGAGCTCGCCGTCCATCCAGATCTTGGGCGTTGGAGTGATGGGCACGTTCACAACCTTCCTGCGACCGCATCGCCGATCTCGGCGGTGCTGAGCCGCGACGGGGACTTCGCCATCTCAGTCTGCTGCGCCAGCACGGCGGCCGTGACGGCGGCGGCGGCGGCCCTCTCGCCGAGGTGGTCGAGCATCATGGCGGCCGAGCGGATGGCCGCCAGCGGGTTGGCGTTGCCGGTGCCGGCGATGTCGTGGGCGGCACCGTGCACCGGCTCGAAGAGCGACGGCCCGGACCGCTCCGGGTTCAGGTTGGCCGAGGCCGCGAGGCCGATCCCTCCCGTGAGAGCGCCGGCGAGATCGGTGAGGATGTCGCCGAAGAGGTTGTCCGTCACGATCACGCCGTAACGCCGGGGATCCTCGACGAGAGAGATGCAGGCGGCATCGACATGCTGGTACCCGGTCTCGACCCGGGGGAAGCCTGCGGCGACCTCCGAGAAGACCCGCTGCCACAGGTCGCCGGCGTAGGTGAGCACGTTCGTCTTGTGGACGAGGGTGAGCCGGCGCCGCTCGCAGCGGTCGGCGAGCTCGAAGGCGAAGGCGATACAGCGATCGACGCCGTGGCGGGTGTTGACCGAGCCCTGCGTTGCCACCTCGAAAGGGGTCCCCCGCCGCAGCACGCCCCCCTCGCCCACGTAGGGACCTTCGGTGTTCTCCCGTACCACGACGAAAGCCGCCCCCTCCCCAGTCGATCCCGGCGCCCCGTTGAAGGGCCTCAGGTTCACATAGAGGTCGAGCTCGAAGCGCAGTCGGAGGAGGAGCCCGCGCTCGAGCAGGCCCGAAGGCACCTCCGTCGAGCCGACCGGAGGTCCGACGGCGCCGAGCAGGATGGCATCGGCGCGGGCGAGCTCCTCGAGCACGGGATCGGGAAGGACCTCGCCGGTGCGCAGGTACCGGTCGGCCCCGAGGTCGTAATGCTCCGTAGACAGCTTTACCCCGGCGGCGGCCACCACCTTTAGGGCCTCGGCCAGCACCTCGGGGCCGATGCCGTCCCCGCCGATGACGGCGATGTCGGGGGAGGGTCCGCTCACGTCACGAAGACCTGAGCGGGCTCATCGCCGCCAACCCTAACGCCGGGGCGGGAAGAGGAGCTTGCGAGCCCTGGCCCAGGTGAAAAGCTCGGTCGGCGCCTTGCCGCAGGCTTCGACGAAGAGCTGCGTCATCGACTCGCGCCAGCCGTTGCGGCTCTTTGGGACGACGGCGGCGCCCATGACGGTGTGCGCCCCCGGACCGGCGTGCTCGTAC